>JAGDMX010000408.1 GCA_017860725.1 Chloroflexota bacterium
GTTCACCTCTCTGGCACTGGATGCCGACGACTACCCCCACATCAGCTATTACGACAGCACCAATAAAACCCTAAAGTACGCTTACCAGGATGTCTCCGGCTGGCACATACAGACCGTGGATAGTAAGGGTGAAGTCGGCGAGTACACATCGTTGGCCTTGGACGCGCAGGGTCATCCTAACATCAGTTACTATAACCGCTCCACTGGCGATTTGATGTACGCCACCTATCAGAAGTTGTTCAAGCTCTATGCCCCCCTCATCCTGCATGGACCATAGATAGAACAATTGCAGGTTTCATGTAATTCCACTCAGCAATCAGGACCGCGCATCTACGCACCAGCCGCTCACATATGGAAACTCTCCGATCTGTGTAAAGGGGGTGCAGTATAATTTAACAATATGAGGGATATAAAACCGGCCTCTATTCTTCTCCCCCTCTTCCAGCGCATGGACTTCCACCTGGCGGTGCGCGCCATCCTGGAAGGCGAAATACAGGCGCAGGTCTGGGTCGATGACCCCCACCGACCGGCTTCCGCCTTGCTGGTCAATGGCCGGCACGCCTACCTGGCAGGCGCCCAAGATAATATGGACTTTAACCAGGCGCTCCCCGCTCGCTTGCTGGATGGCGTCCGTCCCCTGGGGGAGGCGCAGGGCCTGTGGGGCAGCGTGTTGTACTACGATCATCCGAGCTGGGAGCCGGTGATCGAGACCCTGCTGGCCGACCAGCGGCCGCGGCGTATCCCCCGCCAGTATTACGCCATCGAAGCCTCGCCGACGGTCGCGCCTCCTACGCTGCCGGAAGGCTTCACCCTGCGCGTAGCCGACCGTGGCCTGCTGAATGACTCTGATGTGCTCGGCCTGGACGACTTGCGCCTGGAGATGGTCTCGGAGCGCGCCTCCATCGCCGAGTTTTTAGATAAGAGCTTTGGTATCTGCCCAATCTACGAAAACCGCCTGGCTGGCTGGTGCTTGTCCGAATATAACTGCGGCGAGCGCTGCGAAGTAGGCATCGCCACCCTGCCGGACTTCCAGCGTCGCGGACTGGCGGCGGCGGTTACCGCCGCCTTCATCCAGCTTGCATGGCAGCGCGGCATCCGTCACATCGGCTGGCATTGCTACGCCGGCAACCAGCCCTCCATCGCCACCGCCCTCAGAGCCGGGCTGCATAAGGTGTGCGATTACCAGGCGTATTCCCTGATTGCATCTGTAGATAAATCCTAAAGATTTCTCAAACCATGCAGGTTTCGCTTACTTCAGCCCTATGCAGGGCCGGTTTTCCATCAGCCATGTAATTCCAGGATAGGTTCTCAGGTTCCGTCTGTGTCAGGGGTGTACAATTACCCTATATGAAACGCGCACTCTACTATATTTTGGTGGGTCTGGCGCTGCTGGTCGAAAGCCTGGCAGTAGCGCTGACTATTGCCGGCATCCCGGCCTACCTGCGCGAGTTGGAGAGCTATCTAAATCGGTGGCTGCCAGAATATGTCGTAGTGTTCGACCTTCTCCTGGCGTTCGTGTTCTACGCCACTGCCGGGTTGATCTTGTACCGCGGCGCATATAATGTGCAGTGGGCTTACCTGACGGCTGCATTGCTTGTAGTCACCCTGCCAGTCGCTTTCATCTTCTTCTTTGCACAGCGTTCCTTCATCGAGGGGATCGGTTTTATGGGTACAAAATTCTGAGTTTTCCAGTGGTTGAATTTCCATCAACATTGGCATTGAATGGATTTGCTTGCAAGTGAGCACCAAGGTGTTCATTTGCTTCTTTTTGAAGACGACTGGGGAATGAGATCATTGCGGATAGCAAGAAACCCCTCCGGATTATGCTCAGTGCTGGTTGCGTATTTACAAATGAAGCCGGATTTATTAACAACATCCAACACCCTCCGAGAGGCAAGAATCACATCATAATTTTGCAAATTCAGTGACAAATATCACTTGCAGGATGAGTTTGGATTGAATAAACTAGGTAATAAATATTCGATAAGCGGGATTAGTCTTATAGTGGGATTGAAATGGAATCCATCGAACTTATAGTGGTTGCAGTAATTGGTTATTTGCTGGGCTCAATTTCATTTGCTCGTTTAATTCCCCGGATTGTTGATCCAAAAGCTGATCTCAGCGATATTTCACTGCCCGTCCAGGACAGCGAAGAAAGAATGCCCATGCTGGCAATGGGCGCCAACACGGCCTCAATCAAGTACGGATCTAAGGTCGGTTGCAGTATTGGACTGCTGGATATGCTCAAGGTGTTCATCCCCACCCTGGCAGTCCGGCTGCTTTATCCGGGCGAGTCATACTACCTGGTGGCTGCAACTGCAGGATTTATCGGTCACTGTTGGCCCATATATTATGAATTCAAGGGAGGGCGCGGTATATCGCCGTTTTATGGCGCCCTGTTTGCGATCGATCCACTTGGCGCGCTGGTAGTGGCTAGCGTTGGCATGTTTATCGGGATGGTTCTGCTCAAGGAGCTGCTCGTGGCTTATACCGGCGGGGTGTATTTGACCATTGTCTGGTTTGCAATCACCAGCGGGTGGGGCCCACTCTTGATCTATTCCCTGATTATCAATGTGCTCTTCATTGTCGCCCTGATTCCAGAGCTCAAAATGATGCGGGAAATGCGCCAGAAATACGGCAAAAGAGATATGCGAAACAGCATGAAAACCTTCCCGATGGGCCAGGCAATGCTCAAGCTGATGGAAGCTCTCAAAATACAACGCAAGTAAGCCAGATCGAGGGCGGTATGAAATATCTAGTATCGTTGCATACAGCCAGGCCACCGGATTGTATTGGTAATAAGGCTCTTAATTTACACCGACTGCGGCAGAACAAATTCAACATTCCAAGAACCTACATCTGCACCTGGAATGCCTACTTGGATTACCAGCGCCTGGGGCAAGATGTTGTTGACAGCTTATCGAAGGAGTTGGAGCAGATTATCTCGCCTGGACGGTCTTATGCTGTGCGCTCCTCAGCCAATTTAGAAGACAGCGCTTATCAGTCATTTGCCGGACAGTTCACCAGCCTGCTAAATGTGCGTGACGTTGAGCTGGTAGCCCAGGCTGTGCAATCCGTTTGGGATACCGCCCAGGCCGAGGGGGTCCAAATCTACTTGCAGCGCAGTATGCAGCCGGCAACCCAGCTCCTCATGGCAGTGATCATTCAAGAGATGATCGAGCCGGTACTCTCGGGCGTGTCATTCTCACGCAATCCGATCACAGGCGTGGAAGAAACCATTGTGGAAGCGGTGCGTGGAGCGGGTACCCAGCTGGTGCAGTCCGGAATAACGCCGTACAGCAAACGAACCAGATTGCGCACCGCCTGCGAAGGGATATCGACCTAGAGTGGGTATACGATGGACAAGCGCTGTACTGGGTACAACTGCGAGATATCACTGCACTGGGGGAAGGCGATGTCTACAACAATCAGATTGCGCGCGAGATCATGCCAGGACTGATCAAACCATTGGTTTGGTCAGTCTCATCACCGATTCTTGCCCGCCAGTGGGTGCGCATCCTGAACGAATTGGTGGGCGATACTCACATACACGCGAAGCGCCTGGTGAAGGCCTTTCATTACCACGCTTATTTTAATATGGGGCAATTTGGCCGCGTTTTTGCCAGCCTGGGCATGCCGCGCGATTCCCTGGAGCGTATGATGGGCATGCTACCGCCGGGCGTCAGCCGCCCCAAATTCATGCCGGGCATCTCATTTCTGCCGAAGGCACCGAGGGTGATCCGCTTCGTTTTGGATAAGATGCGTTTTGGATCGCGCGCAGAGCGAGAATATCCTATTTTTCAAAAGGAAGCCCGCACCTTTTCCGGACCACTGGACGCTGATGACTCCCCCTCAGATTTGCTGGAACGGGTAGATCAGATTGTTCGCCTGCAGGAAAAAATCAGCTACAACACGATCTTGAGTATCCTGCTCATGCAGATATACAACGCCCTGCTACGCCGATATTTGATAGCGCGGGGGGTAGATCCCAGCCAGTTTGACCTCACGGATCAATGGGAAAGACTGCAAGCTTTTGACCCGAACCTGCAGCTGGCCGATTTACATAACCGATACCAGGCGTTAGAGCCGCAGCTCCAGGTTCGGTTGAGCCAGGGCGACCTGCAAGCCCTCCACCAGGAAGCCGGGTTATCAGATTTTCGCAAGCATTTTGACCAATTCCTCGACCGGTTTGGCCACCTGAGCGACAGCACGGTGGATTTTACCAGCATACCCTGGCGGGAATCGCCGGATTTGATCCTGCGCCTGGTCAGTGAGTTCACTCCGCGGGAGACGAAGCAGGTCAATAAAATTAGCTTGCAGGATCTAAAGTGCAGTCGGTTGAGTTTCCGTTACCTGTGCTTCATTTACCAGCGCGCACGCCAGTTCCGCCTGTACCGTGAAATGTATAGCTCCCAATATACCTATACGCTCATGTTGCTGCGCGACCACTTTCACGCCCTGGGAGCGCGTCTGACCGTTGAAGGGCTGTTATCCTCCTGGCAAGATATATTCTTCCTGTACCTGGAAGAATTGCGCAAGTGGGTGAATGGCGATGCAGATGGGAAAGACTTTGCTACCCTGGTTGCAAAGCGCAAAGATGAGATGGAACGCAGCCGGAATGCGCTCATCCCCGACGTGATTTACGGAGATGCCATCCCGCCTCTCATTCCTGCCAATGCCAATAAATTGCAGGGCATTCCAACATCTCGCGGTTATTATGCCGGACGGATAAAAGTCGTGCATGGGCTGAATGATTTTCAAAAACTCGAGCAAGGTGATGTGCTCGTGATACCCTACTCGGATGTGGGCTGGACGCCTTTGTTTGCTCGCGCCGGGGCAGTAATTGCCGAATCAGGTGGAATCCTATCACACAGCTCGATCATCGCCCGCGAATACAATATCCCTGCAGTAGTATCGGTTAAGGCTGCGATGAATCTGCCGGATGGCGCGCTGGTAGAAGTGGATGGTTACAAAGGTCTGGTGTATCTGAAAGACAGCAGCGAGCCAACCAGCGCGGGTGAAAGAGGAGCGATCTATGCCAATTCTGCAAGCCGATGACTTGAGGAAAGAGTATCAACTGGGCAGCAACCGGGTAGATGCCCTGGCAGGCGTTGATTTCCTGGTGGAAAAGGGCGAGTTTGTAGCCATCATGGGGCCTTCCGGCAGCGGCAAGTCGACCCTGCTGCACATGATCGGCGGGCTCGACCAACCTTCGGGCGGTGAAATCTTCCTGGCCGGAGCCCGGCTATCCCAGATGAAGGATAAGAAGGTGACCCTGTTGCGCAGGCGTAACATCGGTTTCGTCTTCCAGTTCTTCAATCTCCTGCCAACCCTCTCTGCTGAGGAAAACATCACCCTGCCGTTGCTAATCGATGGCAAGAATCTAAAGTCTTATCAGCAGCGGATAAATTTACTGCTGCAGTTGACCGGGCTGAGCGACCGCCGATCGCACAAACCAGAGCAGCTCTCCGGTGGGGAGCAGCAACGAGTAGCCCTGGCGCGAGCTTTGATCACTGAGCCAGCCATCCTGCTGGCCGACGAGCCCACCGGCAACCTGGACTCGAAGA
>JAGDMX010000409.1 GCA_017860725.1 Chloroflexota bacterium
AAAGCTGGGAGCGCAGGAGTATGCTGCGCTCCCAACCGGTATTCCGGGTATGTGGTTCATCCGTGCATTGATTTTCTGCCAGGAGCGCTTATACTTCAGAAATCAATCGCTGTATTGCAGAGATTTGCTTGAAGTGAAGGTTCGATGACAAAAAAGCTTCTCATCGTGGACGACAAGAAAGAAATACGCCAGCTCTTGAAACAGTACCTTATTCAGGAGGGCTTTGAGATCGTCCTGGCAGAGGACGGGCAAAAAGCGCTGTTTATGGCCCGCCAGGAAAAGCCTGATTTGATCCTGCTTGATTTAATGATGCCAGAGATGGGCGGCTACGAGTTTATGCGGGTATACAGCCGGGAGGCGGACACTCCCACGATCATACTGACAGCTAAATTGGAGGAGAATGACAAAGTGTTGGGGCTGGAATTAGGGGCTGACGATTACATCACCAAGCCGTTCAGCATGCGAGAATTGACCGCGCGGATCCGTGCAGTGCTGCGGCGCACTGAAAAGCAGGCTGTTGAACAGGATATTCTGCGAGCGGCGGATATCACGGTTGATCGGGCTGGACGGGTGACGCGGATCGGCGATCGCCAGGTGGATTTGACCCCGTCTGAATTCGAACTGCTGGCGACCTTGATGGCGGCTCCGGGGCGAGCCTTTTCCCGGCTTGAGCTGCTGGACCGGCTACAAGGCACCAGTTTTGAGGGCTACGAACGCACAATCGACGTCCACATTCGCAATCTGCGCGCCAAGATTGAGCCAGATGACTCGAACCCGCAATATATTGAGACCGTCTACGGGTTCGGCTATCGTTTTGCGCCTCAACGGCGGGAATGAGCAGGGAAATATGCGATCGTTATCTGTAAAATTGACCCTGGCTTTCTTGCTGGTCGGCCTGACCGGGGCGGTACTGGTTGCTTTTTTGATCAGACGATCCACACAGCGTGAATTTGACCGCCTGGTGTTAGATCAGAACCAGCAATCCCTGGTAGGAATCCTCACCAGCTATTATCAGGAAACCGGAAGTTGGAAAGGCGTCGAGACAGCGTTCCGCTCTGGGGAGATGGGTCCGTCAGGAGAACACCATGGAACGCGCGGGGATTCCCGGGAAAACCTGTTCATGATCGCCGGTGCGGATGGCAGGGTGGTTTTTGGGGGTAACCCAAGCTATAAAGGCAAGGAGCTTTCGCCTGCTAACCTGGAAAAAGGCGCGCCGTTGAAGGCAGGCGAAACAATTGTCGGCTGGCTGATCTTCGCTCCATCGCTTGGTCGCTGGGAAGCAGGCACACCGGAGGGCGATTTCCTGGTCAACGTTAACCGGGCGACCTATATCAGCGCCATTGTGGCGACCTGCATAGCCCTGGTGTTGGGGGGTGTTATGGCTTATACAATGACGCGCTCCCTGCGAGAGCTGACGGCGGCAACAAAAGAACTGACAAAAGGAAAGTTGGGCGCTCAGGTCAAGGTGCGCTCGCGCGATGAGCTGGGCGATCTGGCGGTCTCTTTTAACCAGATGAGTTCAGAGTTGGAGCATTCCAACCAATTGCGCCGGCAGATGACCGCAGATGTTGCACATGATTTACGTACTCCGCTCAGCGTGTTGATGGGATATACCGAAGCATTCACCGATGGAAAGTTGGAGGCCACTCCAGAAATATTTCAGGTAATGCACACAGAGGCATTGCACCTTAACCATCTGGTAGATGATCTAAAAACCCTATCATTGGCCGAAGCGCGGGAACTACCTCTTAATCCACAACAGATCTCTCCGGGGGTACTGTTAAGCCGGGTGGAGAGCACTTACCGCGTTCAGGCAGAAAAACAGGGGATTTCGATAAGAGTTGAGCTCCAACCAGATATGCCCGACATCGAGGTGGATATAGAGCGCATGGCTCAGGTGCTTGGCAATCTGGTAAGCAATGCTCTGCGCTATACGCCTGCAGGCGGCGAAATCCTTCTGAAAGCTGAACAATCCGAAGGAAAGGTCAAGCTTATTATTATTGATACTGGTACTGGGATTGCGGCTGAGGATCTGCCTTTTATCTTTGAACGGTCTTATCGGGGCGATAAGGCCCGCCAGCAAAGAGAGGGTGAAACCGGACTCGGGCTGGCCATTGCAAAATCCCTGGTTGAAGCGCAGGGAGGTGCGTTGGACGTGGAAAGTCAGGTGGGGGCAGGCACCCGGTTTACCCTCTCCTTTTGAGAATTCAATTGTCAGATCATGGGCTCAAATTAGCGACCAGGTTGATCTCCAGAGCTATCTCTTCACCGACATTGGCAACGAAAGGTACGCTGGGAATCACAAGGTTAAAATCACTGCGCTGAATTTTAGTCTCTGCATGGGCAGTTAACTGATCTTCTGATACCAGTTGGGCAGTCACGTCAAATACAACCGGTTTGGTGACATCTCGAATAGTCAAGTCACCGGTGATCTGGAAGGTGAATTCCTGACCCACGGCTGCTGTACCTTCCAGGCCGCTGATCTCGGTTGGCGTGAAGGTAATAAATTCATAATTATCCGTGTTTAAGATGCGATTGCGGATGGCCTGGTTACGTCGGTCATCATCTGTGACCAGGGTGCGGGCGTTGACCTGGATCACCCCTACCTGGGCGGCGCTCAGATCACTTTTGTCCAGGGCAATCTCTCCGGCGACTTGATCTGTCGTCCCGATGACGTCCTTGGGCTGACCGCGCAAATCCTCATAAATTGTAAAGGAGGCCTCTGAATCGTCCTGACTGATCTGGAAAACGATCGGGCCTGATTCGGGCAGGACTGTAACAACAGGCGTTTCTTCAACGACAGGCTCATTCGGTGTTTCGGTGATCACAGAATCAGGCTCGTTAGGCGCTTCGGTGATCACTGCAGCAGTGGTTGGGGCTTCGGTCACGACCGGGACAGCAGTAATAGGCCCACTGGCTGCTTCTGTATCGCCAAGCACCCAATTCCAGAGCCAGATCCCGGTGATCACGAGGATAGCCACAAGCAGGATTCCGATAACGGTGTATTTTCGACTCATTAAATAAACTCCTAAAACGCCAATAAGAATAAGCTGTTAAGCGGGTAATCGCTCTAGGTAAACCGCCGAAGGTCTTTTATTAAAAATCGACGACCTGATCTGCGGTTTACTAAGGGTTTCGCCGTAAGTCTTTCGAATAAATCCAGAAGTTAGAACGGCGAAACCCCAAGTATACGAGGCAACTGTTCAGAAACGGTTAAGAAGAAGTTAGGGGATTATTAAGGTTTAAAAGCCTGTTATTAAATAGTGGCAGGTC
>JAGDMX010000410.1 GCA_017860725.1 Chloroflexota bacterium
CGAATACATTTTTTATGATTGTTCAGCGGAAAGTCCTAAAGGCCGCAGAAGTATCTGTTACGACAGAGAAGGGCAGGAAGAAAGAGAAAAGAAAGGTGTCCACCCAGCTGGTAACGCTGTTGATCTCGCAGCCGCTATGGGTATCGAGCTTTTGAATGAAGACCAATATCAAGAGATGCAGAAACTTGGAGAATTTGATACGAAAACGGAGAGCTGGATACAAACACCTCCTGGGATTAGAAAACTCGGCGGCGCCCTCTTTTGCGATCGTCGCTACGGCCATGTCTTCGTGTTTCATAACAGTGCGCCTTCCTTCTATGCCGCCAGGGGATTCCGTGGCTCGCTAAGGGTCTGAATTTTAGACAGAGTGGAAGCGGCTAAATAACATCCTGTTCTATCTTCGATTTTGGCGAAGGTATTGACTCGTAACACCCGTCTTAAGTATTGGGGGCTATATCCAGTTGCTTCAGCGACGTTTCGAGCTGTTACCTATTTACCGATAGGATTGAATTGTGGGAGGCTATTATTTATCATCTTGACCTGTCAAATCAATCTTCTCTTGCAGTTCCTCCAGGCGGCTGCGTTGGTCGAAGCGCACCATGCTGAGGAACTCTTCCGAAGAGAAATTGAAAGGTACGTAACAGGTCGCGTTAGGGGTACCTAAATAAAACCTGCCCTTTCAAAATCGAGAGGGTATTTTTTTATCACTTCCACGGTAAAATTGATTAACATCAATCCATGACACACATTCCCCAATACTTTCAAATTCATGCCGACTCGGTGGCAGCTACAGAAGCCATCGTCCAGATTCGCCAGGTAAGGTTCACTATCCTCACCTCGCGCCTGATCCGAATGGAATACAGCCCCGAAGATTGCTTCGAGGACCGCCCCAGCCAGGCTTTCTGGTATCGCCGGCAGCCAGTGCCCTTGTTTCATTATCGACAAGATGGGCAGGAGCTCGAGATTGAAACCGAACACCTATGCTTACGCTATATCATAGGAAGCCAGTTTTTTGCAGATACGCTCTCGATCCGCCTCAAAGAGTCCGGCGTTGTTTGGCGCTACGGTGACCCTGACCTCAGTAACCTGCATGGCACCACCCGCACCCTGGATAATGTCGACGGGCAGATAAATTTAGAATCCGGCTTAATGTCTCGCATGGGCTGGACGTTAGTGAATGATTCGCAAAGCCTCGTCTTCAATCCGGATGGATGGCTTGAGGCGCGTCCAGCTAACAGTGAATCTCTCGACCTGTATTTCCTTGGATATGGAAACGATTACGCCGCCTGCCTGGCGGATTTCTGTAAACTAGCGGGGGCGGTTCCGCTGGTACCGCGCTGGGCGCTGGGCAATTGGTGGAGCCGCTACTGGGCGTATACGCAAGATGAGCTGGCTCAATTGATGCTCGACTTCCGGGATAATAAAGTACCGCTCTCGGTGTGTATCATCGATATGGATTGGCATATTACCCAGACCGGTAACGCCTGTTCCGGCTGGACCGGTTACACCTGGAACCGCGAGCTGTTCCCCGACCCGGCGGGATTTATCCGCTTTCTGCATTCGCTTGGCCTAAGGACGGCTCTCAACCTGCATCCTGCCGAGGGGATACACGCACACGAAGCCATGTACCCACAGATGGCGCAAGCGGTCGGAATCGACCCTGCCAGCCAGCAGCCGGTGCCTTTCGAGCCAACTGACCCGCAGTTTGCTCTGGCTTATTTGGAGCACCTGCATCACCCGCAAGAAGCGGACGGGATCGATTTCTGGTGGATGGATTGGCAGCAGGGCAACCCCAGCCGATTGCCTGGCCTCAATCTGCTGTGGTGGATTAATCACCTGCATTATTACGATCTGGGACGCAATGGCAATAAACGTCCTTTCTTGTTCTCGCGCTGGGGTGGCTTAGGCAACCACCGCTATCCAATTGGCTTTTCCGGCGATACCGTGATCACCTGGGGCTCGCTGGCTTTTCAGCCGTACTTCACCGCCACGGCTGCCAATGTCGGCTATAGTTGGTGGAGCCACGATATCGGTGGGCATATGAACGGCATCGAGGACTCGGAGCTGTACACTCGTTGGGTGCAGTTCGGCGTGTTTAGTCCTATTTTCCGCTTGCACAGCACGACCAATCTGTACCTGGAGCGACGCCCGTGGGGTCACGACGCAGAGACATTCCGCATCACTCAGGCTGCCATGCGATTGCGCCACAGCTTTATCCCATATCTATACAGCATGGCCTGGCAGAACCACCGCCAGGGTATTCCAGCCATCCGCCCGATGTACCACATCGCCCCGGATTGCGAGCAGGCCTATGCCTGTCCGAACCAATACACCTACGGCAGTGAGCTGATCGCGGCACCATTCATCACCCCACGCGACCGGGATACAAACCTCAGCCGGCAGATTATCTGGCTGCCAGATGGGAATTGGTTTGGCTTTTTCGACGGCCAACATTACCAGGGTGACACGTATCATGCAATTTATGGCGAATTGGATGATATTCCGGTGTTCGCCAAGGCAGGGGCCATCGTCCCACTGGGACCCGATGTCGACTGGGGTGGGATAGGGAATCCCGAGAAACTGGTGCTTCACATCTTCCCAGGGGCAGACAACCGTTTCGAGCTTTTCGAAGACGATGGGGAAACAACCGCTTACCTGCGTGGTGCGTATGCCATCACATCGCTGAATTTGCAATGGAAGGATAACCAGATTGCCTTCCAGGTTGAAGCGGTCCAAGGGGATGTAAGCCTGATACCCCCATTAAGAGAATATACTCTGGTCTTCCACTCCATCATTCCACCAGAACAAGTATCTGTAGAAATCCAGGGCGAAGCCCCGAGGTGCAGCCCCGAGTACGACCCCGAAACTCACCAACTGGTCGTCAGTGGGTTGAGGCTTCAGCCAAGACAGGCTCTCACAGTCACGCTGCAAACCAGCCAACCATCGCTGGCATACACCGCTGGTAGTACTTTGCCGGTGCTGCACAAGCTATTCCGCAGCTTCCGGCTGGGGACCGAAGCTCGCAAGGCGATTAGCCTGCAATCCGATCGGTGGATTGCAGATCCGGCACAACTGGCTGCCTACCAGATCGTGCTGACACGCTCACAAATGCGCGCCCTGTTGGAAGTCGTCACTCAGTCCGGATTTGAGCATACAACCAATGCCGGAGAGGAGCTGGTGATCTTGTGGAACAACCAGAATACCGACACCTTCACATACTTGCTATCGACTGAGAAGAACGGCAATCCAAGGCCGGAAGAGCGATTC
>JAGDMX010000411.1 GCA_017860725.1 Chloroflexota bacterium
GCTGCGGCCGGACTTTCCGTCTGGGCGATCGATATGGCCGCCACGCAAGTGGGCTTACCCAGCATGCAGGCCGACCTGGGGGTCTCGGTAACGGCCAGCCAGTGGATCTTGAACCTGACGCTGATGGTCCTGGCCGGCATCGTGACCGTCGGCGGCTCGCTGGGTGACCGGATGGGCCGCATGCGCATGTTCCGCCTTGGGATTATGGGCATCATCGCCGGCGCGGCGATCACTTTTGGCGGCGGGCTGATGAACTCCTTCCCCATCGTCCTGGCTGGCCGCGGCTTGGAAGGACTGGCTGTAGCCTTCTTCCTGCCCGCTTCGACCGCGCTGCTGCTGGACGTCTTCCCGCTGACGGAGCGCGGCGGGGCGCAGGGCAAGATGATGATGATCAGCATGTTCATCACGGCTTTTGCTCCCACCCTGATTGGAGTCATCATTCAAGCCGTTTCCTGGCCCTATGCTTATCTGCTGACAATCGCTGCCGGCGGTATCGCTTTGTTTCTGGCTGCCAAGGTCAAGTACGAGCAGAAAATGGCCCCACAAAAGCCGTTCGATGTTGCCGGCAGCGTGCTGCTGTTCCTGGCCGTATCCCTGCTGACCATTGGCATCATGCAAGCCGGCACCAGCGGGCTGACCTCACCCATCGTTCTGATGCTGGTCGGGGCTGGCCTGGCCGTCGGTGCTGTTCTGGTGTTCGTATCATTGCGCAAGGATAACCCATTGATCCAATTCCGTTTGTTCAAGATCGGTACTGTAGCGATCGCGCTGTTCATCGTGTTCATGCGTTTCCTGCCGAACGTGATGATGGGCGCATTTGTCGCCCGCTGGGTGCAGCAGGCGATAGGGCTTTCCCCCACCGTCGCTGGACTGTTGATGATCGTCCCGGTGCTGATGCAGGTGGTGGCGGCGCCGATCGGCGGAAAAATGCTGGACCAGGGCGGGCCGCGCAAGCCCGTTATGCTGGGCGTGGGCCTGCTGGCCGCCGGGCTGGTTTTCCTGGCTCTTGGGTTACAGGCGCAGAACCTGTGGCTGGTATTTTTCGGCACCATCCTGGGCGGCGCAGGCTTTTCATTTACCAATCCGGTGCAGATGGCTGCGCTCAGCGCGACCCCCCTTGAACAGCGCGGTATGCTGGCCGGGGTCCTGCCGCTGGCCAGCAACTTCGGGACGGCCTTTTGGGTTGCTCTGGTGACTGCCGGGATGAGCGCATTGATGGCAAGCTACCAGGTTGCCAATCCAGGCGGGAGCGATGCGGAAGCGCTCTCCAGCGCGCTGGGTACGCTGGCTTGGATCAGCCTGGCTGCCACGCTCATCACCTTCCTAGTGGCATTGAAGCTGCCCAAGCCAGCTGGCGCGCCTTCTACCGAAGCCAATCTAAAGCCTGCGGGCGACTAATTTCTGTTATTGAACAAGGATCTATGTAATGACCACACAAGACACAGTCGTTGAGCTGCCACGCGTTGAAGACTACCGGGCAGACCTATCGCCCGAGGAGATCCTGGTCGCCAAGGCAGCAAACACTCGCTCGATCGCCATGCAGGCCTATCTGCACGCCTTCCCGTCTTTCCTGCACATGCGCCAGCTGACCGAATTCATCCAGGGTCGCCAGTACATGGCCCCGAATGAGTACCCGCTGGGCGGCTGGTTCCTGATGCGAAGGCTGGCGGACACCACCACCACGACGGTTTCTCCGAACGTGGATACCCTGTATGGGGCCACCTACGTCTTCCTGGACCAACAGGGACCGATGGTGCTCAGGGTGCCTGCCATCCCCGACCGCTACTATTCTGTTGCGATCCTGGACGCCTACTTCAACAATTTTGCCATCCTCAGCCCGCGCACCTTTGGGAATGGCGGCGGCAACTTACTGCTCGTACCCCCCGGCTGGGAAGGTGATGCTCCGGAGGGGATCACTTCCGTGATCACGGCCCCGACGCCGGTGATCTGCCTGTTCCAGCGCATATTCATCCGCAGCGACGCCGAGTACGGCCTGCTGCACCATTTTCAGGACTCCATCCGCCTGGTTCCGCTGGCCCAATGGGGCGGAGCAATGGGCGATTTCCCGCACGCCGACCTGTCGCCATACGCCATCCCTGGCATGCGCATGACACGCGACCCGCTGAAATTCTTTGAATACACCAACTTCTACACCGGGGTCAACCCGCCGCCGGCTGAGGACGCCGGTTTGATGGAACTGTTCAAGACCGCCGGTGTCGGGCCGGGCTCTCAGCTTCCAAAAGACCCGCAATTGCGCCAGGCGATTATCCAAGGCGCTGCGGATGCCCAGGCAGCCATCAATGCCCGTATCACCGCCGGCCCGTTCCGCAATGGCTGGACCGTGCCCGATCCGAATATCGGCCGCGCTGGACCGCACATCCTGAGCCGGGCGACCTGCCAACTAACCCAGCTAGGCGCGTTCCCCTCTAACGAAGCGATGTATTTCTTCGCTTTACGCGATGCCGTGAATGAGCCCCTTGACGGCAGCCATCAATACACCCTGACCTTTGCCGTAGGTCAACTACCTCTACTGGATCAATATGGCTTCTGGTCGTTGACGATGTACAATCAGGCTTTCTTGCTGGTCGATAATCCGCTCAACCGTTACATCATCCGTCCGGATCAGCCAGACCTGACCTACAGTCTGGATGGGAGCCTGACCCTATACATCCAGGTCGACAAGCCAACCGGCGTCCCCGAGGGCAACTGGCTGCCTGCCAGTCGTGGCGCGTTTTCTGTCGCGCTGCGCACTTACCTACCTCAAAAGGCTATCCAGGATGGCAACTGGTTCCCACCAGGGCTTGAAAAGGTGGCATGAGGCCTTTTAGCGTTGACGTGACGAGGGTGTTTACGCTGGGCTCAACTGTAACCTGCTGCTTTCGCGGTCTTCCAATGTCAACCTCCGCTGTACAATTCTTTGACTTCTTCGACGCTCCAATCGTGATCGATATAGCCATCCAGGATCATGTCGACCAACCAGCGTACTGGGATGCCGGCGTCATTGGCCATATTTTGAGCCCACTCGCGGCAGGCGCCGTCTTCCTCGCAAACGTGGCAGCGCTCACCGTCATGGTTGCCAGGGCGCAGCCTGTTGATCCCGCTCAACAGGCCTCCAAGGAACGCAAGCTCAAGCAGATCCATCGGCTTCCTCCAGTCTTGCCAACAGCAGCTCGAGACGAGCGGCCTTGCGCTCGGCCTCTTCACGTCGCCTCTGTTTTGGGCAGACCTGATCTCGTCGATCAGCTGGTTGACTCTCGTCTCAAGTT
>JAGDMX010000412.1 GCA_017860725.1 Chloroflexota bacterium
GGGATGGAAAGCTGCCACAAGCCCGGCGATGCCGGGTGCATCCGGTAGCCTCGCGGATTCCACCGGTTGAAGCTACCAATCACCGCTATATCAGCGGACCGCTGAGATGGATCAAAATAATAAAAGGTAATCCGATCTGGCTGAATATCCGGAGAGATTGGCAGGCCATTTAGTGCGCTGCCGGCTGCCCTCCGCGCCGCAGCCACGGCCCGCACCGCGTCGATAACCCCGGCCCCGCGCTGTTCTGCCGGGAGATCCTCCAGTGGCATGGCGGTGTTCATCAAGATTTCCCTGACTTGGGCAGGGGTCAGGCTGGGATTGGCCTCCAGCATCTGGGCGATGATTGAGCTCACCACCGGCGCGGCCATCGAGGTGCCATCCACATGTTGGTAGTGTGGGTGGATATACTTTTGCTCGATCATCCGCTGTCGAATCCGCCGTCGTAATGCCCCCATCCGGTGTTGGTAACCATTCATAGATGGATTTTCCAAGACCATCAACCGGTCTGTATGCCGGAAAGCCTGCTCTTTGCGCCACAGGCGCATCCCTTCGCGATGAATACCGGAGCCCGGCAGCATCGGCGCCGCCAGCCACATCGCCGGGGCAATCACTTCAGGTTTGGGTTGTTTCTGGTAGGTCAGCCCATAGTTGGAGTGGTACATGCGCCACCGGTGGTGGTCGGGTGAGTTGCCGTCGTCCAGCCCGCCGACCGTGATCGCCGAGGGGGCAGTCGCCGGCGGTAACAGCCTCTTGATCCCGCTGTTGCCCGCCGCGGCCACCACCACTATGCCACAGGCAAAGGCCTCTTCAACCAGTTTGTCCAGGTCTGTCAGCCTCCATTCTTTCGGCTGGTAATCGCCTCCCAGCGAGATATTGACCACCCGGATGTTGAAGCGTTCCTGGTTGGCAATCACCCAGGATAAGGCGCGGCCAATATCGATTTCCAGGATGCCGCGGTTGCGCGGGTTGCCGGCCTTGACCAGTACCAGGTTGGCGCGGCTGGCGACCCCGCGATAAAGATTGCCAGACATGTAGCCGTTGCCGGCTGCCACACAGGAGGTCATCAAGCCATGCCAGCTGGACACCTGCGGCTGGCTGATCTCGGCCTGCTCTACCGGCTCATCGTCGGTGGCATCTACGTAGCACAGGATGCGGTTCTCCGGTTGGGTCAGATCGGGGTGGGGGTAAAAACCTGCATCCACGAAGGCCATCGTGACGCCATTACCTGTATATTGCGGGTTAGTCCCTAGGCGCATCGGCGTGGGTAGCAACCGGATTTCGTCCGGGGCGTACACCGGGTAAGGCAGCATCAGCTCCTGGTGGATCGTTGTTTGGCTGCGTGCCTGTTGTACGGCTTCACTCGCCCGGTGCACACATTCCGGGCACGCACCAGCATTGGCATTCCAGCCGGGATGCCATGAATGCAGCCTGTGCAGGACGGGCGGCTCGATCCGTTTGCTGATCGAGAGGATTTCCGGTGCAACAGGCAGCCCACACAGCGGGCAGAGCAAAGCTGCGGGTACGCTGGGGCTTCCTAGAATGCGATGGAGATGCACTAAGTTACCAAGCCTCTCAAAGGAGTTCTGAAATTAATAGGGTATATTTTAACATAGAGATCGGTGATAAATGGCTGGTTCTTAGCCCGAGCGGAGCAGTTGTCTCTCGATCTCATCCAACTGCTCTCGCAGTTCTGCCATTGCCTCCTGGTGAGAGGTTTCTTGCTCGTCAATCAATTTTCGTATTCCAGCCAGTTGGGAGCGCATATCGATGGGTAGATTGGCTATCGACCTCGAATCTGGCAATATCTTTTTTCTCTGGGGTGCTAGGAACCACTTTGCCAGGAAGCTGGTCAGCACGCTGAACACCCCAACCCCCACGATCATCATGAGCACGCCTACCAGCCGACCTGGATTTGTTACCGGATACAAGTCGCCATAGCCAACCGTTGCGACGGTGACCAGCGACCACCACAGCGCGTCCGAAGCAGTGTGAATGTTGGCTGTAACTTTCCCGGCCTCCGTGCTGATGATCAAGATGCTGGAGGCTTCTACGACTATAATTGCTGCCAGCATCACAGCCAGCAGAGTGCTGCGGGCGCGCTGCTCTACGACCACATTACTCATTGCGATTAACTCGCTCTTTTGCAGCTCGCGTATCATCCGAAAATACCAGACCAGGCGCGCCAGGCTGAAAAAGGGCAGCGGCAGGCTGCCCACGACCAGCAGCCATCCGTGGAAATACCAGAAAAACCTTTTTCGGTTTGGCGCTTTATACAGCCGGCGAAGAGCATCCAGCATCAGAATTATGCTGATCCCGACCGCGACAATTACAATCACTTTATCCTGCTCTGGATGTTTAACCACCAGCCATAAAACGGAATTGACCAGTTGCCAGATTAAGAGGGCGAAAATAAAGATCTCGTAGTTGGGATTAATGACGATCGACTTGCGCTCCTCGGTTGGGACGAGGTTGTTCTGTAAAGTGGTATCTTCTGATCCGTCCATCGGGTGCCTCGCTCATTTCTGCGTTATCAGGTCGCTTGCGCTGATTAGGGGTGATTATAACGGTTATCGAAACAGGTGGCGATTTTTTTAGAGATAGGATATTTTGAAAATAAATCACCATTAGGTGTTTGATTGCCTGTGTGAGTATAATGGGAACTACGCTGCAGCTACACCAGCGATCGTCAGTATATGCAAATATATTGTTGAGGGATATTTATGAACCTGACCCTTCCCGCTCGCCCCCCTTTCTCCCTTGCCTCTGTCGTTCGCTCGCACGGCTGGGTGCAGATGGCCCCGTACACAATCGACGATACCAGTGGCGGTTTTGACTACATCGACCATCTTCCCACGGGCAGGGTCCTGCGCTACCAGGTGCGCCCGGACCCCGATGGGGTGAGCGTGGAGATTGATGACGCCTTGACGCCCGCTGAGCAGGATGAAGTGATATCCAGGCTGACCTGGATGATGGGACTGGACCAGGACTTTTACGATTTTTACTCCCTGGCCGAACGGGAGCCGAAGCTACGGAACGCCGCGGCCCGCGCCCAGGGGCGCATCCTGCGCTCGCCGACCCTCTTCGAGGATGTGATCAAGACCATCCTGACCACCAACACCCTGTGGGCGGCCACCATCCGTATGGACCGCAACCTGGTGAGCCAGTTCGGTGCTCCCCTGCCAGGCGACACCTCTCAGCAGGCCTTCCCAACAGCGCAGCAACTGGCACACACCGATGAGGCTAGCCTGCGCGCCCAGACTCGCCT
>JAGDMX010000413.1 GCA_017860725.1 Chloroflexota bacterium
TTCCAACACGATGTGCTTGCCCTGGTACATCTCTTCATACTGTTCATGGTGCTCGATAAATCCACCTTTAGCATCCACGAATTCCACATCACCTCGACGGTGGCATTCGCCACACATTTCAGCGCTGCGATTAACCACCGGTTTCACACCCTGTGGGTTGGCCATGTGTAGTGATCCAGGGCCATGGCAGGCTTCGCATTGGACCCCCGGCTCAGCCCAGGTGCCTACGATTCCAGGTAAATCGTCCTGGTTTCCATTGGGGCTGTAGCCAGTAGTATGGCAAGCACCACAATCAAAGGGCAATTTTTCTTCACCGGAGTGATAAGTTACCCATCCGGCATCCATTGGAATGTAATCGTTGGCGTAGTTCCACTGATTGAGGTACTCGGTATTACCGGTTGTACCCGGCTCGTCGGTAATAATGTACCCTTCCTTATCCATGAAGCGTGCCTTCCACCAGTACCCGCCGATGACATACGAGATATCATCCCAGGTATAGCCTTGTGGTAGCTCAGCCAGCTCGCGGAAAGGGTAAACCGGTGCCTGTCCATCCACGATCTTGTTCAGCTTCCAGGGATGCCCAGAGTTAATGAAGGTATCGTAAATATCTTTATGACAGCCGCCGCAGGTTGTCGATCCGACATACTCAGCCCCCGCCATCCCGGCAGCAGGCTCAGCCGGTGTTGGGGGAGCCTCGGCAGCTTCACCAGGCGGACCCTGCGGTCCTTCAGGGCCGGGTGGTCCGGCGGGTCCGGGTTGTCCTTCTTCTCCTTGCGGTCCCTGGCAGGCTGTCAGCAAGAAAATAGCACCTAGCAGCAAACCAATCAGCAAGATCCATTTTTTATTCATATGCAATCTCCTTGTCAGATTCTTTCCATTCGGTATACAGCCGCTAGCTTAGAGGCATCAGGTACCTACGACGATAGATTGGTTCGTATTCGGGGTGTGAATTTGTGCAATTATAAACCAGTTTATGATACCAGGATTAGTAAATAAATTGACTATTGAGACATTTTGGGAGCCAGCGATCATATAAACGGACATAATTGAATAAATTCATTAATGCTGGTTAAGTATATCATGCAATTGATCCTGTATCCTCGAGGGGATTCCGCAAAAATGGTACAAAATAGCCTGTCTTCTTTCTCATTGGATATTTTTCAGCCTCTCAGGTTCTATTAACCTGTCTATGACAGAATTCCAATACGATCGATCGACCTACAGTCGATCGAAGGATTTATTTTCGTTATTCGCGTCTATTTGGAGGTCATTATCACTATGGAACAAACCGCCACCGTTCGGTCCGCCGGCAAGATGAAATTTATCATCGGTGGATTGCTGATTATCGCGGCTGTTGTTTATCTGATCTTATCCTCAGCCCAGGCTAACGCCCAATATTTCATGACGATTGACGAGCTGACTGCTAAGGGGGCAGACGTCCAGGGGCGGGATTTGCGGGTGTCGGGAGCAGTGATTGGAGATACGATCCAGTATGACCCGCAATCCCTGACACTGTCTTTTGTGGTTGCTAATATCCCCGGTGACAATAAAGAGATCGAACAAGCCGGCGGGCTGGCAGAGGTCTTGCACCAGGCAGTGACGGATCCCTCGCGCTCGAAAATGGATGTGGTCTACAATGGTCCGAAGCCGGATTTGCTACGCAATGAAGCCCAGGCAATTATGACCGGCAAGATCGGTGAGGATGGCAAATTCTACGCGGACGAGCTGCTGCTCAAGTGTCCTACCCGCTACGAAGAGGCTGTGCCAGAACAAGCCGGTACTTAATCCTCTTGCCAGGATCGACTGGGAGTGAAGGAACGCCGCCCCTGAACTCTCAACATAAACAGGAAATGCACGCCGGAGTAGAAGAGAAATGGTAGCAAACTTTGGATATGGCGCATTACTGGTAACATTTCTGATTGCAATTTATGGCGTATTTGCCGCCATCTATGGAGCACGCAAGAACAGCCCGGCCTGGGTAGAAAGCGCCCGGCTGGCAATGCTGCTCACTTTCCCCCTGATCACCTTATCCGCATTGTGTTTAATTTATCTGCTGGTGACCGGCGCGTACGAGCTTGAATACGTGGCATCGGTGACCAGTAACAGTATGCCGATCTACCTGCGGATAACGGCACTATGGGGTGGGCAGGCCGGTTCGCTGGTGTTTTGGTCCTGGCTGATGTCCGCGTTTGCCAGCGCAGTTACCCTGCGCAAATGGCAGCGTGACCGCGAATTCCTTCCCTGGGTGATCGTTGTCTCGTTGATCACCCTGGCTTTCTTCTTAATGCTGGTGATCCTGTTTGAGAATCCATTTACCCGCATCTGGCAGCTGCCCACCGGTGAGTTTGTGGTGCGCATGCTGCAGCCCGCAAATTCAATCTTGATGACCCAAGCGGATGGGCGTGGTCTAAACCCCTTACTGCGCCACCCCGGTATGATTATTCACCCGCCGATGCTCTACCTGGGATTCGTGGCTTTCGTCATCCCGTATGCATTACGATGTGCTGGGCTGGGGTGGATACTGGGGTTGGGATCCGGTTGAAATTGCCGCCTTTATGCCCTGGCTGACCGGCACCGCGTTTCTGCACTCTGTGATGATCCAAGAGAAGCGCGGCATGATGAAGCATTGGAATATGGTGCTGGTCATCCTGACATACTCCCTGGTGATCTTCGGCACCTTCCTGACCCGCTCGGGAGTGCTCTCCTCGGTGCATGCTTTTGCGCAGAGCGCGATTGGACCGGCTTTCTTCGCTTTTATCGGCATTACCTTTATCACTTCACTGACACTCTTACTAAAACGCTGGGACGAGCTGAAATCGGAAAACCAGATGAGCAACTGGTTGTCGCGCGAAGGACTATTTTTGATCAACAACCTGCTCTTCATGGGCATTCTGGCGGTTTGCTTTTCGGGGGTAATTTACCCGATCGTCTCAGAGCTGGTCACCGGGCAAAAGGTCACCGTTGGACCCCCGTTTTACGAGCGCGCCACGGGTCCGCTGTTTGCCGGGCTGCTGCTCTTGATGGGCATTGCACCGCTGGCAGCCTGGCGGCACTCCACCTTCAAGACCCTGGGAAGGGCTGCCTGGAAGCCGTTTTTGGTCTCGATTGCGGTCCCGGTTGTTGCCTACTTGACCGGTACTCGTAGCTGGCCGGCGTTATTGGGTTTCTGGCTGTGTGGTTTTGTCACTTTCGTGACCCTGTATGAATTCTATCGCGGCGCCCTGGCCCGCCACCGCAAATCCGGAGAAAATTTCCCGGTGGCCTTGTGGCGCCTGGCCGGGCGCAACCGGCGCCGCTATGGCGGCTATGTCATTCACATTGGTGTAGTGCTGATGGCCATCGGCATCATCGGCATCGAGATATTCCAGACCGAGACTCAGGGTACCATCCCCCAGGGTGGCGAATTAAACCTGGGAAAATACACGATCCGTTATGATCAACTGGATGAGTTCCCAACCCTTGACGGTCGCATGGTAGCCCGGGCAACGATTAGTGTGTTCAAAGATGGAAAATTCGTCACCGAGCTGTACCCTCGCCGTGATTTTTATATCGAGTCCCAGCAACCGATGACCATCCCCGGTGTGGTGAGCTCGATGGAGAACGATTTTTATGTCTTGCTGGTGGACTGGCAGCCGATCTCGACAGTCGGTGCCACCTTCAAAGCCTATAACAATCCGCTGGTGAACTGGCTGTGGCTGGGTGGTCTGGTCTTCATTCTTGGCACATTAATCGCGGCCTGGCCGGACAAAGATCCGGAAGTAGAACCGGCGCGCTCACGCCGCCCACGCTATGCCGCAGCAGAAGTTTAATCTATGACCAAAACACGATCTTTGTGGCTCTTGTTCTCGCTATTCCTGGCAGCCTTTATCATCTTACAACCATTGCAGGCAGGGCTGGCTCAGGACAACCCGCAGCGACCGATCGAAGAGATCAGCGATAATGAAGTCAACGCGGTCGCCAAACAGCTTTACTGCCCGGTGTGCGAGAATATCCCATTGGATGTATGCCCAACTCAGGCTTGTGCCGAGTGGCGCGAGCTGATCCGGCTGAAAATCTCCGAGGGCTGGAATGCCGATCGCATCAAGGAGTATTTTGCCGAGCAGTATGGCGATCGTGTCCTGGCGGCTCCACCAGCCCGCGGACTGAACTGGCTGGTGTATGTCATCCCTCCGGTGATCGTTCTGGGAGGAATCTTTATTTTATATCGTGCTTTTAGGACCTGGAAGCAACCCGCGCCTCAAGCTACAACCTCCGAAAACACAGCCTCGGAAACCCATGAGGACGAATATGCTTTACGAATTGAAGAGGAATTAAAAAGGAGACAGGTTTAATGCCTGTATGGCTGGCAAAATATCCGGCTAGATGTGATCATTATGACGAATGAATCAACCCATACCACTCTCCAACCCACGGAAAACAAATCTCGCCCTCGCTGGGGACGCTTGCTTGCCTGGGTCGGGTTGGCACTTTTACTTGGGATCGTAGGCCTGGCTTTACTACGCAACCAGGAAGGACCTGTACAGGTCGGCAAACCTGCACCGGATTTCACACTGACATCCTTCGATGGTGAGACATTCACGCTCTCGGAGCTGCGCGGCAAAGTCGTCGTCGCCAACTTCTGGGCATCGTGGTGTAAACCCTGCGAACAGGAAGCCGCCGATCTGGAAACTGCCTGGAGAGCCTACCAGCCAGGCGGCGAGGTTCTTTTCCTGGGGATCGATTGGACCGATACCGAGCCCAAAGCGAAGGCGTATTTGGAAAAGTTTGACATCACCTATCCGAATGGACCGGATCTGGGGACACGTATCTCGCAGAGCTACCGTACAACCGGTGTGCCGGAGACTTACATCATCGACCAGCAAGGCATTCTACGCTATGTCAAACTCAGCCCTTTCCTGTCGTTACAAGAAATTCAAAACGCCATTGATCCCCTGCTGACCAACCCGTAATCTTATGGATATCGGTTCAATCTTTCTCATTCTGGCCCTTATCATCATAGTGGCCTTATTCATTGGCCGCCCTCTTTTCGAACGGAAAGCGTTCGCCACACCGGCTGTAACAACTCAAGAAGATCACGAGCTATCTGGCCTGTTAGCAGAGCGTGATCAAGTGATTAATGCTCTCCAGGAGCTCGACTTCGATTACACGCTGGGTAAAATCCCCAGCGAGGACTACCCAGAACAACGGGCTGCCTTGATCTCCCAGGGAAGCGAAATCCTGCGCAAATTAGACGCTCTCCAACCATCCGGATCATCCGAAGATGCTCAAGAGCGGATTGAAACAGCAATTGCTGCTCGGCGCGCCGACGCTGCCCAGCAGCGAGCCGCCGCTACAGCCACGGTTTCTGGCAACGGAGCCAAGGCTGCGCCTCCGGACGATGATCTGGAGGCGATCATTGCCAACCGCAAGCGAGACCGCACCGATAAGGCTGCTGGTTTCTGCCCGCAGTGCGGCGGACCGGTTCAAAAGGCAGATCATTTCTGCCCAAAGTGTGGGTATCGAATTGCGTAGACACTACTTTTCCACTCAGGACTGCTCGACGCAGCCTCGATCGAATATTTTTAGATACAGCCTGGTTGTTGCCGCGCTTACCGCGCTATTCCTCGCCGGATGTAACTTTACTCTGGCTGCCGATGTCACTCCC
>JAGDMX010000069.1 GCA_017860725.1 Chloroflexota bacterium
TCAGCGTTGACGAGTAATTCAGGATGCGGTACAGGTGTGAAAATACGCGCTAACCGGCTTTGTTGACCGCTCTGAACCGGTAAACCAAGTGCCGTCCAGAGCTGCCAACCGCCATCTAACACGGCGACCGCCG
Source organism: Chloroflexota bacterium (assembly GCA_017860725.1). Lineage (GTDB taxonomy): Bacteria > Chloroflexota > Anaerolineae > Anaerolineales > UBA4823 > CTSoil-045. Next base: position 134 of record JAGDMX010000069.1, read on the forward strand.
GATGACCCAGCCAGCGCAGCATCCACCATAGCCGCCCGGCTGCCAGCGCTCCGCCGGCCGCGTCGTAGGCTACCACCTGGACACTGGAATCAATCCCGAGCCGGCCAAAAACCTGCGCAGCCTGCTCTACCTCCGGCAATGGGTGGCGACCCGTCAGACCGGGTATGATTGGGCTGGATAAATCTTCATCTAGATGGGCGTACACCGCGCCAGGGATATGCGCCTCTAGGTATTCCCGGCGTCCCTGGCCCGGGTCTGCCAGCCCAAAGCGGCAGTCGACCACCAGCCAGTCACGGTTTGTCAGATGCGGTATTAGATCAGTCGTAGAAATCAAAGTCGAGTAGTTCATCGTGGCGTATTATAATGTTTCCAGCAATAAATATCCAACCTTTCCCGCCTATGGTCACTGTCTCTCCCCCTCCACAACCCTCTACTGACCGACTGGCCCTGCTCTACAGGCTGTCGCAAACCTTTAACTCGAGCCTTGATCTGGATGAGGTGCTCAATAAAGTTATGGACGAGGTGATTGCTGCGACCCGCGCCGAGCGCGGTTTCGTCATGCTGTCGGATGCCAACCAGCAGCTCACCTTCCATGTGGCACGCGGGCTGGACCAACAAACGATTGAAGATCCACGCTTCCAGGTTTCCCGCAGCGTTGTGGAGAAGGTAGCCCGTAGCGGCCAGGCGATCCTGACCAGCGACGCCCAGACCGACAACCGCTTCAGCATGCGTGAAAGCGTGGTCATATTGGGTTTGCGCTCTATCTTATGCGTCCCTTTGAAGAGCAAAGAGGCGGTTATCGGCACGATCTACGTCGATAATCGCCTGCAGGCAGGCATCTTTACCCAGGCCGATTTAGAGCTGCTCACTTCCATCGCCGCCAGCGCCTCAATCGCCATTGAAAATGCGCGCCTGTACCAGGTAGCAGTCGAGAAAGGTCGTATGGAGCGCGAGCTACAGATGGCACGCCGTGTGCAGACCAATCTGCTACCCTCGCAAGTCCCGCAGGTTCCGAGATGGGAGTTTGCCTCGCGCTGGATCCCTGCTAGGGAGGTGGCTGGCGACTTTTTCGACTTTATCGACCAGCAAAACGGCGGCATGGGCATTGTGATCGCCGACGTGACCGATAAAGGCATGCCGGCCGCCCTTTTCATGGCAGCCACCCGCAGTATCGTGCGCGCCAGCGTATTCGGCACGCGCTCACCTGCTGAGGCGATCTCACAGGCCAACCGGGTAATCTACGCCGATACCGCCACTAACCTGTACCTGACTTTGTTCTACGCCCACCTGGATCTGGAATCGGGCAAGTTTACCTATGTCAACGCCGGTCATAACCCCCCGCTACACTACCAGGTAGTCTCACCAGGTAATCTGGAGGAGCTCACCCGCACCGGAATGCTGCTCGGCGTCGAGCCAGCTGTAGAATACCAGGAACGCTCAATCTGGCTGATGCCGGGTGACTTCGTACTGCTGTATACCGATGGGATCACCGAAGCAGTCAACGCCAGTTACGAAGAATACGGGACTGAGAGGCTGGCACGCCTGGTCCTGGCCAATTCGCACGCCTCCGCCAGTGATATTTTGGATGCTCTGCTGGGATCGGTGAATCAGTTCACCGGGGACAGCGCTCCGTTTGACGATATCACCCTCATTCTTATTCAGCGACGGTAGCAGCAGCTTGGGAGCACTGCCATGCCAGAGATCGAGGTAGGCGCCTTATTTTTCCAGCGTTATTTACTAGAATCTTCCCTTGGGCAAGGAGGATTCGGCGTGGTTTATCGCGCCTACGATAACCTGCTGGATCGTAAAGTGGCCATAAAATTCCTAACCGAGTCCAGCCTGGGTAGCCAGGGCAGAGCCAAACTGCTGCACGAAGCTAAATCCGCAGCCGGTCTAAACCATCCCCACATTATCCAGATCTACGATGCCGGGCAATTGGAGGGAGTCTCTTACATTATTATGGAGTTGCTGGACGGCACATCGCTCTTCGAGCACCGCCCTGCCTCCCTGGATGAGACCCTATCGATCACGCTGCAAATCTGTCAGGCGTTGGAACACGCCCACGCCAACGGTGTCATCCACCGGGATTTAAAGCCGGAAAACGTCATCCTCACTACTAGCGGAGTCGCCAAGCTGACAGATTTTGGCCTGGCTCATTCGGTTGGTTCCCGATTGAGCGTCGAAGGCCTGTTAATTGGCACCGTATTTTATATTTCTCCCGAGCAAGCCCTGGGTAAGCCGGTCGATAGGCGCGCCGACCTGTATTCCCTGGGAGTGATGCTCTACGAGATGTCAGCAGGGCGCCTCCCTTTTACCGCCGACGACCCTCTGGCAGTTATATCCCAACACTTGTACGCGCCGGTTGTTCCCCCCAGCACATACAACCCAGAGATCTCAGCTGCCCTGGATAACCTGGTTTTGCGCCTGCTGAGTAAATTACCAGAAGATCGCCCATCCTCTGCAACTGAGGTGATCCAGGCTTTGGAATTGATCCGGCTGCCGGTAGAGTTACCCATGCTCGAGCTTTCCCCCATCAACCGCCTGGTCCGTGGACGGCTGATCGGGCGAGACCGTGAGCTGGCCGAATCCCGCCTGCTGTGGCAAGAGGCCGTGACCGGGACTGCTGAGCAGAATGTCTTGCTGATCACCGGCGAATCCGGAGTGGGTAAAACCCCCTTCGTGCGGGAGGTTACTGCTCTGGCGGAAGTGACCGGCGGCAGGGTGCTGCGTGGTGAGTGCTACGCCGAAGGCGGCACGCCGTATACACCAATATCACAGATCATCCGCGAGGCCCTCGGGCTTTCCGACAAGGCTGAGGCCGGCGGTATGGTTTACAACCTGCCCGAACTGGTCATGTCCAGCCTGATCACGCTCGTGCCAGATTTATATATGTGCTGTCCAGATGTGCTGCCCAATCCGCCTTTAGATCCTATGAGCGAGCAGCAACGCCTGTTTGAGAGTTTCTTTGCGCTGTGCACCGAGCTTGCCGCCCATACACCCCTCATGCTAGTCATTGAGGATTTGCAATGGGCGGATTCCGGCAGCCTGTCCCTGCTTCGTCACCTGGCGCGCCGCAGCCGGTCAGCGCGTCTCAAGCTCCTGATCATTCTTACTTACCGGGAGATCGAGCTGGACCGCACCCATCCACTGAACGGAGTATTGCTGGACCTGAATCGAGAACGCCTGGCAGCGCGTCTAAAACTGGCTCGCTTCAATCGGGATCAAACCTCCTACCTGCTATCAATCATGTTCCAGGAAGAACTGGCACCGGAGTTCGTGGATGCAATCTACCAGGAGACAGAGGGCAATCTGTTTTACATTGAAGAAGTCTGCAAAGCCTTAATCGAAGAGGGCAAGCTCTATCGTTCGGACTGTTGCTGGCATCTTCCAGCGGATATCACGGATATTCAAATCCCCCAAAATGTACGGCTGGCGGTCGAGTCGCGCCTGGCGCGTTTGCCAGCCAGCACCCAGGATGTGCTGCGCCTGGCCGCCATGATCGGCCGAGAGTTTGACTATGAAGTCCTCCTGAGAGCTTGTGTGCTCGCGGATGATCAATTGATCGAAGCGTTGGAAACCGCGGAACAAGCCCAGTTAATCGAGGAGCGCAAAAGAGGTAGAACCGACCGCTTTTATTTTACCCATGGATTAACCATGGTAGCCTTACGGACGAATGTCAGCGGGCTTCGCCAACGGCGCATGCACAGCCGCATAGCAGCTGCAATTGCCGAGGTCTACCCACAAGAATATGTCAGCCTAGCTTACCATCACCGGGAAGCGGGTGAGGATGAGCAAGCCCGGCAAAATTATCGCCAAGCCGGCGAAAGTGCCGCAGCCGTATTCGCCAACCAGGATGCAATTAAATTCTACAGCGAGGCGCTGGCTCTCTGCCAGGATGAAGATCTGGAGCGTTTCGATCTACTGGTCGCGCGCGCTCGAGTGTATGATTTGATTGCCAACAGGGATGAGCAGCGCGCCGATATCGAGGCGCTGCTGGCAATTGCAGAAAGTTATCACGATCCGGCGCGTACTTGCGACGCACTGATTCAGCTGGCTGATCTATATCTGGTAACAGAACACTTACGGGCAGTCGAGCCGGCCAGCAGGGCGGTGGAAATTGCGCGGCAGCTGGGTGATCCGGTACGAGAAGGCCGGGCGTTGCGCTGCCTGGGGAACGATGCGAAGAATCACTATAATTACCCCGCCAGCCGCTCGGCGCTGGAAACTGCCGTCGAGCGCTTTCGTCAGGCAGGTCTGCCTGACGAAGCGGCCAACTGCTTGCATCTGCTCTCGCTCGTCCTGGGCGAGTTGGGGCAGCATGACGCGGCCCTGGAAGCTGCCCAAGAGGCTTTGCGTTTGAGCCGTCAGGGTGGGGCTCGCGTTCAAGAATCGATCAGCTTGCGGCGAATTGCTATCATCTTGCAGATGATGCGCCAATTCAAGGAGGCTTTGCCTTATGCCGAGCAAGCGTTAACATTACATCGCACTTTAGGCGACCGCTTCGAAGAGGCGCACGGATTAAATGTATTGGGCATAATCTATCACTGGCTGCACCGGAATGAAGAGTCCTACGAATCCTTATGTCAATCACTCGAACTGGCCAGAGGAATCGGTGCTATCCAGGCCATGGGTTTTGCTATCGAGAACCTCAAATGGACTTACTATCAGCGCACCGGCAGGTACGAGGCATACCTGGAGTTCCTGGAGGCAGAGTTGAGTTATGCACGCCTCACCCAAAACGAATTTCTCTCTAACTCCATTCTGGAACAGCAGACCGAAATACTGCTCCTGATGGGCCAGTATGAACGTGCTCTGGAGCTACTTCATTCCCTCGTTCCTTATGTCGAAAATACATTCGGCACACAGGGTAAGATGAAGATGCTACTTTACAACGCTCGCATTCATTGCTATCTGGGAGAATTCTCGACTGCCCGCCAGGAGTTGGAACAAAGCCTGGAGATGGCGCTTATGGAAGACAGGGTTAACGAGCAATCCTTCCTGCTGGCCGAGCTGGCTGCCAATGCATACTTTGAAGGTGGGGAGGAAAATCTTCGCTGGGGTCTCGAACAAGCCAATAAATCCCTCGAAACATTGCGAAATACAAAGTGGTTTTATGAACGATCCAAGCCCTTGCTGGTCGCCGCCGCTTTGCACACCAAACTGGGAGAAGGAGAGGCAGCCCTAAAATACTCAAGTGAAGCGATCAAGCTTACCGAGGAATGGTCGGTAATTCCCGAGGAATTTTTCATAATTCATTCCAATGCCCTGCTGGCAGCTGGGCACAGGGAGGAAGCTGTAGCTTATCTACAACGTGCTTACGACCTGATGATGCGCGTCGCTGACAATACTCAAGAGGCGTCTTTACGACGCAGCTTCCTGGAGAGAAACCCATTCTCACGAATGATCGTGCAAAGTTACCAGAGTCACTTCAAGAAGTTATAATAGAGATACCTTTCCACCCAAATCTGGAGGAATTATGCCACAACTTATCTTGAAAGAATTTCATATCTCGCGTCAGTCGCGCGACCGTTACCAGTTTGACGAAGGCCTATTTGCCTCCAGCGGTAATGTGATATTCGCCAATTTCCACGCCGCCCGGGTGTTCGCTCAGAAAATGAACGACAAGCGCGACCTGGTCAATTTCCCCGAACGAGCCGTGCGCGCCGGGCAGATCAATGCCATGGGACTGATTGATGAAATCCTGCATACGGTTGTCCAAGAGTATCGTGAACAACGCAACCCCCTGGCAATGGCGCTGGCTATGGACTGGCTGGAAGAAAACATCGGAGAGGATGAAGTCGACCTGACTTTGCGTCGCTTTGCAGAAGAGTTTCCACCATTGGTGGTTTACCGGCGTGAGGTGACCTTAGATGAATATATGTCCAGCTCCTCCGTGGATGCAGCCGGGCGTGAAGTCCCCAACCGAGAGATCGTCCTGGAAGAGCTCCTCATGCTCTGGCTGGCGAACGCCAATCCGGCTTTTTCGCCGTATCTTGAATTATTTGACGACGCCAGCCTGGAGAAGGGAACTTCATACCGCGAAATTCTGCTCAGTCTGCACGATTTTTTCGAAACTCAACCTTACTTCGGACCCGATAACGACAACCTGATTGACATGCTGCGTAAACCGGCGCTGGCTTTCCCGCATTCACTGAGCGCCCAGTTGGAATTCCTGCGTACCCGCTGGAGCTCTATACTCGGCAGCCTGCTCTACCGCCTGATGCGTAGCCAGGATCTTATCAAAGAAGAAGAGAAGGTCGTCATTGGCTTTGGCGGTCCAGGCCCTGCCCAGGTGCTCGAATTTACTGGCTTGGAAGTCGAGCCGGAGGCTTTCAGCCCCGACCGGGATTGGATGCCTAACCTGGTGCTATTGGCTAAGAACTCGTACGTCTGGCTGGATCAGCTTTCAAAAAAATATAAAGAGCCAATCACCCGTCTGGATCAGATCCCCGAAGAGGAGCTAGATAATCTTTCCCGGTGGGGTTTCACGGGTCTATGGTTGATAGGCCTGTGGGAGCGCAGCACAGCCTCAAAAACCATTAAGCAATTGCGCGGCAACCCGGACGCTGTGGCCTCAGCATACTCATTATATAGTTACGACATCGCTCTCGACCTGGGCGGTTATGAGGCTTATCAGGTCTTGCGCGACCGGGCCTGGAAACGCGGTATCCGTTTGGCGTCGGATATGGTGCCCAATCATATGGGTATCGATTCGCGCTGGGTAGTCGAGCACCCGGACTGGTTTGTCTCCCTGCCTTACAGCCCGTTTCCATCTTACTCCTTCAGCGGACAAAATCTATCCTGGGACAATCGAGTGGGCATCTACCTGGAGGATCATTATTTCAACAACACCGATGCTGCTGTTGTCTTCAAGCGCGTCGATCACTGGAGTGGCGATACGAAATATATCTACCATGGAAATGATGGCACCTCCATGCCCTGGAACGACACTGCCCAGCTCAACTACTTGCTGCCTGAGGTGCGAGAAGCGGTCATTCAGACCATTTTACAGGTCGCGCGCATGTTCCCCGTCATCCGCTTTGATGCTGCGATGACCCTCGCTAAACGCCACTACCAACGCCTGTGGTTCCCCGAGCCCGGTAGCGGTGGAGATATCGCTAGCCGGTCTGAGCACGGCCTGACTAAAGAACAGTTCGATGCTGCCATCCCGACCGAATTCTGGCGAGAAGTCGTCGATCGCGTCGCTCAGGAAGTGCCCGACACCTTGCTGCTGGCAGAAGCCTTTTGGCTCATGGAAGGATATTTCGTGCGCACACTGGGCATGCACCGGGTCTATAACAGTGCCTTCATGAACATGCTGCGCGACGAGAAAAACCAGGAATACCGCCTGGTCATTAAGAATACGCTCGAGTTCGAACCGGAAATCTTAAAGCGTTATGTCAATTTTATGAATAATCCCGACGAGCGTACAGCAGTTGACCAATTCGGCAAAGATGACAAATACTTCGGCACTTGCACGATGATGGTAACGCTGCCAGGATTACCGATGTTAGGTCATGGGCAAGTAGAAGGCTTCACTGAGAAATATGGCATGGAATACCGCCGGGCTTACTGGGATGAACACCCTGATGGGTATCTGGTGGCAAGACACGAGCGCGAGATCTTCCCACTAATGCGCCGCCGCTACCTGTTCGCTGGCGTGGAGAATTTCCTGTTATATGATTTCTATAATTCGGATGGAAGCGTCAATGAAGACGTTTATGCCTATTCTAACCGGGCAGGCAGCGAGCGTGCCCTGGTGATGTATCATAACAAATGGGCATCTGCGCGTGGCTGGATCCGCACCGCCTCAGCCTATCCGGTTAAAACCGGACAGGGCGATGAGCGTGTATTGGTGCGCAAGAGCCTGGGCGAGGGCCTGGGTCTGACTAACGATCCAAACTACTACCTGATATTCAAAGACCAAGCCAGTGGCTTGGAGTACCTACGCAACTGCCAGCAACTGCATGATCAAGGTCTTTATCTTGAGCTTGACGCTTACCATTACCATGTCTTCCTGGACATGCGGGAAGTGCAGGATAACGAGTGGCGCCAGTACGCCCAATTGGCGGCTTACCTGGAAGGGCGCGGTGTGCCAAATATCGATGAAGCTCTCAAGGAAATTTTCCTGCAGCCAATCCACACCGCCTATCGGGAGCTGGTCAATAAAGGCTACTTTGAGTGGTTGTACGACCACCGCAGCCTGGTTGAGAAACGCGCTAAAAAAGGTGCTGCTGTTCAGGCCGAGGCAGCCCTTACCTCACAGGCATCTATTCTGGCTGAAGCCAGAGAAAAGCTGGTGCGGTTGTTAGCCGAAGCGCAACAGCTCGCCGAAAGTCATGGAGATCCCAGGCCGCTGGCAGATGCGATCTGCCAGGAGCTGGCAGCCGCCTTGGCACTGGCGACCCCCAACAAACGATTGGGTGCGTTTGAGACGGAAGAACTTGCAGCTATCCTGTCCTACTTGCGAGCAGGTCCGGGCGGTAAGCTGCCTCTCGATCAGTCCGCTTACGAGGTTTGGGGTGCCCTGTTTTCCTGGGTATTCACTCACCGTTTAGGCTGCCTGGTTGGCAATGAGACTTCGGCACAAAAAGATTGTGAGAAGATCAGCCGCACCTGGATTGAAGAATGGCTGCTGGCGAAAGTTATCGTCCGCACATTACAAGATATTGGGTTGGACGAAGCTGCCGCCTTGCGAGCGGTGGATGTTGTCAGGCTGCTGACCGAAAATACTCTGTGGTACCAAGCTGATTCCGACGAAAAACTCACCTCTCCTGCAGTATTGCAAACTCTGCTCAAAGACAGCCAGGTACAGAGCTTCATT
>JAGDMX010000070.1 GCA_017860725.1 Chloroflexota bacterium
GAATTCGACTCGAACTTCCCCTGCGGTCCTTCTCGCGGCTGCATCCCGCAGCCGGGGATCACCAATCCTGACCAATTTATCGACATCCTGTCGTACCGGCAGCGCCCAACCTGGCGGCTGGCTTACCGTAACTTCGGCGATTACGAAACCATGGTCACCAACCAGTCGGTTGAGGCTCGCCCCGGCATAGCCGGTGTGCGCTGGTACGAAATCCGACGCACTGGTGAAGACTATTCCCTGTACCAGCAAGGCACGTATTCCCCAGAGGACGGCGTGCACCGCTGGATGGGTAGCGCCGCCATGGACCGGGATGGGAATATCGCTCTCGGCTATAGTGTATCCAATGCCACGGATGTCTTCCCAGGCATTCGCTATACTGCACGCATGGCAGACGACCCGCTAGGTCAGATGACTCTCGGTGAGGGGATCATCATCAACGGCACTGGCGTACAGACGACCACTAACTCTCGCTGGGGCGATTACACCTCCATGAACGTTGACCCCGTCGATGACTGCACGTTCTGGTATGTCAATGAGTATTACCAGGTCAGCGGAGTGCCTCTGCCGCTCCCGCCTCCGGGTACACCGTTGCCTTATCCGTTTACAACCGCCCCCTGGCAAACCCGCATCGCCAGCTTTAAGCTGCCGGGCTGCTCCCCGAGCGCCAATTAACCAATCAATGTAGTTCCTTTCACGATAAGCTGCCAGGCCTCCATGATAGGAGGCCTGGTTGTTGTTACAAGGCTGCCAGTACTTCCTCCCCTGCGGTATAATTTTTTCACATTAGATCGAGGAGATGCCGCATGGCGGAGAGAAAAATACGGGTGCTGGTAGCCAAGCCCGGCCTGGACGGGCACGACCGGGGTGCCAAGGTGGTGGCACGGGCGCTGCGCGATGCCGGGATGGAAGTGATTTATACCGGGCTGCGCCAGACGCCGGAGATGATCGCCGAGAGTGCCTTACAGGAAGATGTAGACGCTGTAGGGCTTTCAATCTTATCGGGGGCGCACATGGCATTGGTGCCGCGCGTGCTGGACCTGTTACGAGCCAACGGGCAGGAGAACGTACGGATTTTCATCGGCGGGATCATTCCCGATGAGGATACGCCGCGCCTGCTGGAGATGGGGGTCAGCGGGGTGTATGGACCGGGTACGCCGACGGACACGATCGTCAACGATATCCGCCGATCAGTTTTAGGCTCTGCTGAAATATCCGAATAAAATGGATTTAGCCCACGCAGTCCTAGAAGGCAACCGACTGGCGCTGGCACGCCTGCTGACCCAGGTAGAAAACGGCACGGTGCAGGGTAGACAGGCGTTAGAGGCACTCTTCCCGCACACCGGCCGTGCTCATTTGATCGGGGTGACCGGACCGCCGGGGACCGGAAAATCATCGCTGGTTAACCAGCTGGCGCTGCAAATCCGGCGTAGCGATCCGCCGCGCAAGGTAGCCATCGTGGCCGTCGATCCATCCAGCCCATTTACCGGCGGCGCCATCCTGGGCGACCGGGTGCGGATGCGCGACCTTTCCGGTGATCCAGGGGTGTTCATCCGCTCGATGGCTTCGCGCGGCTCACTCGGAGGCCTGGCGCACGCCACATCCAGTGTGGTGCAGGCGCTGGACGCAGCCGGGTTCCAGGTGATCTTAATCGAGACGGTCGGCGCGGGGCAGGCGGAGGTCGATATCGCCCGCCTGGCGCACACAGTGCTGGTGGTCGAAGCCCCGGGCTTGGGGGACGATATCCAGGCCATTAAAGCCGGTATCCTGGAGATCGCCGACATCTTGGTGATCAATAAAGCCGATTTGTCAGGGGTGGAGGCCACCGAGCGGGCATTGCTCAGCATGCTGCAGCTCGCTCACCCCGCACCGCGTATCTTTGCGAACCAGCGAGAACATCATCATCTGGCATGGGATGAAAACCCGAAGGATTTGGAATCCGTGGAAACCTGGATTCCACCGGTGCAGCGCACGGTGGCGGTCGAGGGCGATGGTGTCACAGAGCTGGCCGGGCTGATTGCCCAGCACGTGGCATATTTACAAAAAACCGGCGGCTGGGAGCAGCGTGAGCAGGCTCGCCTTCAATCCGAGCTGGATGAGCTGTTGCGCCAGGCATTGGTGCGCCGCTGGCGGGATACGGTCCCCGAAGCACACTATACACAGGTTCTGCAACGCCTGCTGGACAGGCAAATTTCCCCCTGGCAGGCTGTAGCAGAGCTGGTTAATGGAGGTGAAGCATGATTTATGGCGAACGCATCCGCCTGCGCGCCCCAGAACGGGAGGATATCCCCCGCTTCGTGGGATGGTTGAACGATCCGGAGGTGCGGGAGGGGTTGTTGCTGCACCTGCCGATCTCCACGGCCGATGAGGAACATTGGTTCGAGGAGATGCTCAAACGACCGCAATACGAGCACCCCATGACCATTCAAGTGCCAGACGAGGGGAACTGGAAAGCGATCGGCAATGTCGGCTACCACAACTTCGATTGGCGCTGCCGCAGCGCCGAGGTAGGCATCTTCATCGGCGACAAAACCTGCTGGAACCAGGGTTACGGCACGGAAGCGATGCGCCTGCTGCTACGACATGGGTTCAATACTCTAAACCTGAACCGCATCGCCTTGGAGGTTTACGAGACCAACCCGCGCGCTGTCCGGGCATATGAAAAGGCCGGTTTTGTGCACGAAGGTCGCAAACGCCAGGGGATGTACAAGGAAGGTCGCTACATCGACATCCTGCAAATGAGCGTGCTGCGCAGCGAGTGGCAGGAGTAGTATTTAATGCCCGAATTGCCAGAAGTAGAGACCATCCGCCGTACCTTACAAAACGGAGCAGATGAGCAGCCTTCTCTGCTGGGAATGCGGATCGTCCAGGCGTACCTGAATTGGGAGCGCACCCTGGCAGTGCCGCAGGCAACGGAGTTCTACACCCGCATCGCCGGGCAGATCATTCAGGAGATTGGGCGACGCGGTAAGTATCTGGTATTCAGGCTGAATCCAGATTACCTGCTGGTGCACCTGCGGATGAGCGGTGACCTGCGACTGGAAAGGCAAAATCAGCCCGAGCAGCCCCATGACCGCCTGGCGCTCGATTTCGACAGCGGCTGGCGCTTGGCATTCAACGACCCGCGCAAATTTGGGCGCGCCTGGCTGGTGGAGGATCCGCAGATCGTGCTATCCGGCTTAGGACCCGAGCCATTGGGAGACGAGTTCACCGCCGCCTGGCTGGAAGATGAGCTGCAACGCCGTCACCGCCAGCTCAAGCCGCTGCTGCTCGACCAGAGCTTCATCGCCGGATTGGGCAATATTTACACCGACGAAGCACTGCACCGCGCTCGGTTGCATCCATTAATTCCTGCCGACCAGGTGACGGCAGAGGAGGCCGGGCGTCTGTGGGAGAGTATCCGGGTGGTGCTGCTGGAGGGTATTCAGCGACAGGGGGCCAGTATCGATTGGGTTTACCGTGGTGGGGATTTCCAAAACTACTTCGGGGTCTACCAACGCACTGGCCAGCCGTGCCCGGTATGCGGCACACCGATCGAGCGGTTGGTCGTTGGGCAGCGTGGCACACATATTTGTCCCAATTGCCAGCCAATTTGATCACCGAAAGGTTAAGCTATCTGCCCCAGGAACCTTGATCGTTCGGATCCTGGGGCAGTGACTTGGTCTATCCTAGCGCCGATGGCGGCGACGTTTTTTCGATTTCGTCAAATTGTCCCGTCTCCGAGGATCGCCTGCTGTGTTTTCCCTGCTGGCAGGCTGGGCAGCCTCCACCATCTCACCCTCTTCCTCATCCATCTCATCATCGACTTCCACCTCGGCCTCCAGCTCAACGCCAACCTCAGCTTCGAGTTCGGACTGTTCAAAGGGCTCGCCGGCAGCAGCAGCCGTGTCGGTAACGACCGGTCGCTGCGTGAACATCTGGTTGATCACACTCAGACGGATATCACTCTTGAGCTGAGAAAACAGTTCGGAAGCCTTGATCTTATACTGGTTGAGTGGATCACGCTGACCATAGGCCTCTAATCCAATCGTGACGCGTAGCGCTTCCACCTGAGTCAGGTATTCGACCCACAAGCCGGTGATCACACGCAACAGTAGCTGGCGGTAGCTTTCGGTTAAAATCTTACGACCTAACTCTATCACCAACGCCTGGCGCGCCGGCTGATCCAGGGAGGTGAAAGGCAGATCCTTGGAGGCCTCGTAAGTGGCATCTCCAAGTGCCTCTCGCAGGTTCCGGCGAAGGTGCTCGTCGAGCTCGTCCATGCTGGAGCTCGCCAGGCGGCTGAACTCGACAATCCCCCAGCCCTCCTGGATCGCTTGCTGGGCATTTTCCATATGCTCGAGCACATCCTCCGCAATGTCTTCTCCCGGCATACCTTCTAGAGAACTGGCGGCATAATAAAAGTAAGTCAGGCGGCTGGTGCGCTGCTTCACCCGGCGGTGAGTCTTCTTGTCAAAACTGGCCCGCTCCCCCTGCGGAATGATCGTCAGCAGATGATAGAGCACCGTCCGGTTGAGGTTGGATACGTTTGGAGGTAAGCTCTTCTCGATATCCCGGCGGATGTGCCCGGTAGCACCCAGATAGCGTTCCAACCGGTCATCATATACCCTCCGCACCCGATCCAGTATTTCGTCATGCAGGGTATCCCAATCGGAGGTTGCCAGCGCTTTGGCATTGATCTCCAGCGGTTCATCCAGGCGGCGCTCAATGGCGCCTACCAATCGCACAACCGCCTGTGTCACCAGCAGAGACTCCATCTGCGAATGAATTTCTTCGCGCACTGATTCCGGATCGCGGCGCAGGGCATTTTGCTGCTCGGAGGTAAGCTTGAGCGGCAGGCGCATGATTGTCAACAGATCGTTGACCAGGTCAGCTACCCGGCGCGGTTCGCCGCCTTCTTCTTCTAGAGACAGTCCTTCGAAGAAGGTGTCCAGGGTATCGCTGCGCTCGCGCACCTGGTCCTCCAAGCGCTCCTGGGTCTCGTTCAGCAGGTTTTCAATCGATTGTAGCAGGTGGTCCTGCTCAGTTAAGATCGACTGGCGTGCTATGTTAAGAAGCGCTTCCGTTCCCGCTGCCCGTTCTATCGACTGGTTATCCCGGCTCAGGATTTGATCCACCAGCAGGCGTATGGTATAGGACGGGAAGATCGTGTTAGCAAAATAGATCGACGGTTGGATTTGATCCAACCAGGAGAGCAGCTTCCACGGACCGGCTTGATCCTTGAGCGCATCCAGAACCCGACCCGAGATTTCGGTACGCAACATTTCAGTAACATCATCGTTCAGGTCGGGCTTGACAAAGATGCGGTCGCGCTCGCCGTAAATCGCCAAGCGCTGCTTGTTCAGCACATCGTCGTATTCGAGCAAGTGCTTGCGCACGTCAAAATTGGCGCCTTCCACGCGGGTCTGCGAGGATTCCACGATCCGCCCCACCAACCCGACCTCCAAGGGCATAGCATCATCAATCTTCATGCGCTGCATCAAATTATCGGCCTGGGCGCCTCCGAAGCGGCGCATCAAATCGTCTTCCATCGAGAGGTAGAAGCGAGAAGAACCGGGATCTCCCTGGCGGGCGGCGCGACCACGCAACTGGTTATCGATGCGCCGCGCCTCGTGGCGCTCCGAGCCGATGATGTGCAGACCGCCCAAGCTGCGCACACGCTCCATATCACGCATGTGCTGCAGATAAGCCTGAACCTGCGCCTCGTAAATCCCGTATTCCTGTGGGTCGATTGCTTGCAGCGCTTGATCTCGCTCCTCCATGTTCATGTCGTAAGGATCTTCATAACCGGCTTTGCTGAGCAGCCGGTTGACCACCGCCAGTACATCTTCCGGCATCTCACCGCCCAGCTTGATATCGACACCGCGGCCGGCCATGTTGGTGGCGATGGTGACGGCGCCAAATGCCCCAGCGCGAGCGATGATCTGGCTTTCCTCGGTATGCTTGCGAGCATTCAATACCTGATGTGGGATGCCGGCTTGCAAGTCGGTCTTCAAACGCTCTTTATCAGAATCTTCTAGATTCAACAACTGGATTAACCTGTCCAGGTTCTGGTCCTCTTCTGGGTTATATGTAATTCCCAGGTCGCGCCCCATCTTGCGCATCTCGCCGGTATCCACCTTGTCTAGCGGCTGGTAAAGATAACTTAGCTCCGGGATTTGTCGCCCATCTTCTTCACGCCGGTTTGCTTCGAGCCAGGCGTGCCGGATGATGGAAGCCATCACCAGGCGACGTAGCGGTTCGGCCCGCAAGCGGTTGGAGACACGCTCCGATAGCTCAACGGAGGTTGTGCCTACCAGCACCGGCTGCCCGAGAACATGGCAGCGCAGCACCTCCCTGGCAATTTCACGCAGCTTGATTTCCTCGGTGCGATATACCACATCCGGATAATCTTTACGACGCCAGTAAACCGGAGCTTTCAGAGGGTCGTCCTGGCGAGCATAGAATCGGTATTTGTAGCCGCTTTCATCGCGACCGTCTGTCTCAACCAGGCCGGAGGCCGGGCGTTCGGCCTGGTATTCCAAGTTGGTTGGAATGGCGATCACACCTAGTTTATAGATCTTATCGAACTCCTCAGATTCAGTCACCGCGGTACCGCTCATGCCGGCCAGCTTCTCGTACATGCGGAAGTAATTCTGGATGGTGATCGTAGCATAAGTCACCGACTCGGACTGGACTTTAACACCTTCCTTGGCTTCGACAGCCTGGTGTAACCCGTCCGACCAGCGCCGTCCGGGCATCAACCGCCCGGTGAACTCATCCACGATCACTACCTTACCGGCCTGCACCAGGTAATCTTTGTTGCGTTTGAACAGGAACTGGGCACGGAGTGCCTGCTCCAGGTAGCCCATGATGCGCGCCTGCTCCGGTGTAATATCCTCCGGTCGCTCGGGGTCGCGCAGGGGCATCCCCATTAGCTCTTCAACATGCCCCTCACCGATTTCGCTCAGGTTGACAGTGCGGTCCTTCTCATTCACTTCATAATCTTCAGGACGTAAAGCGCGGATCACCTGGGCGGTGCGAATGTACCATTCGGCCTCATCCTGCGCTGGTCCGGAGATGATCAACGGCGTGCGGGCTTCATCGATCAGGACATTATCCACTTCATCCACGATGGCGTAATAATGGCCGCGCTGCACCCGGTCGCTCAGGCGCATGGTCATGTTATCACGCAGGTAGTCGAAACCAAATTCGCTGTTGGTGCCGTAGGTAATATCGGCGGCATAAGCCTCGACCCGGTCTACCATACGCAGCTGATGCTGATCTTCATGAGGCGATTCCCGCTCCAGGTCGACCAGGAATGCCTTCTTGCCGTTCTCTGTGCGGGCAGCCATCTGCAGCACACCGACACTCATGCCCAACAGGTTATAAATAGGCGCCATCCAGCGGGCATCGCGGCGTGCCAGGTAATCGTTGACGGTGATCAGATGCACACCTCGTCCGGTGAGTGCATTCAAGTACAGCGGCAGGGTCGCCACCAAGGTTTTGCCTTCGCCAGTGCGCATCTCGGCAATTTTGCCCTCATGGAGCACCGTTCCGCCGATCAATTGGACATCGTAATGGCGTAAACCGATTGTACGCTTGCTGGCTTCACGCACAGCGGCGAATGCCTCTGACATTAGATCTGCCAACTCTTCGCCCTGCGCCAGGCGGCGGCGAAACTCATCGGTCTTGCCGGACAATGCCTCCTCGCTAAGCGCCTCATACTCTTGCTCCAGTGAGTTGACCTGCTCCACGATGTTCGTTATCCGGTCGACCTGGCGTTTATTGGGGTCGCCGCCGATTAGATTGACAAATTTCTTCAGCATTAAATACTCCGCACATGAGATGCCGGCAACATATCTGCGGCACATCTCGAAATTTTAGATATCACGGGGAAAGATTATAGCATAGCGAGATGAGAGGAGCATGATTAGTAAAAAGCACGAAAAAATACTTAGCAAAAATATTCTAATCTTAAAGTAAAGGCAATTCACAGAGACGCCATGCTATAATGACGGCGATCGGTCACCCGCTCTTCGTGGTTGTATTCCTTGTAGCTCGAGCTTAATAAATTATCTGGGGTATGTCTTTCGTACACCTGCATGTGCATTCCGAATACTCGCTGCTAGACGGCTTCAGCAATATCAAGAAGCTGGTCAGACGCGCCAGCGAGATGGGTATGCCAGCGATAGCGCTAACCGATCACGGTACAATGTTCGGGGTGATCGATTTTTTCAACGCGGCGAACAGTGTGGGGATCAAGCCGATCGTTGGGGTAGAGGCCTATATGGCAGCCCGCGGGATGACTCAGCGCGACCCGCAACTCGATAAAAAATCCTCTCACTTGCTGCTGTTGGCAGAGAATGATACCGGCTACCGCAACCTGCTGCAAATCTCAACGGCTGCTCAGCTAAACGGCTTTTACTATTATCCCCGCATCGATAAAGACCTGCTGGCCAAACACTCCGAAGGTCTGATTTGCACCTCCGGGTGTATGTCGGCAGAGGTGCCGCGCCTGCTGGCAGCCGGCGACCTGGAAGGGGCGGGCAGGCAGCTTGACTGGTACTATGAAGTCTTTGGGGCAGATCGCTTCTTCCTGGAGTTGCAGCAGCACGATGTTGCCGAACTGGAACAAATCAACAAAAAATTGCTCGACCTAGGTCGCCGCTACCAGGCACGCTTTGTGGCGACCAACGACGTGCATTACATCGAGAAAGAAGATGCTCGCCTGCAGGATATCATGCTGGCGATCCAAACTGGCTGCCTGCTGAGTGACCGCAACCGGATGCGCATGACCGATAGCTCTTACTATCTGCGCACCCCTGAGGAAATGAGCCGCTTGTTTGCCGAAGTACCAGAAGCGCTTACTAACACGTTGCTGATTGCCGAGCGCTGCAACGTTGACCTGGGTTTTAAAAAGTACCGCCTGCCGCACTTCGAGGTGCCGGAGGGCTACACGACCGCCAGCTATCTGCG
>JAGDMX010000414.1 GCA_017860725.1 Chloroflexota bacterium
GAGATTTATCTGAGACCGTAACACAGTAGCGCGGGTCATCGCGCGGGTCTACATCTCCAATTTTCATCCCACGCTCGACCGGCAGTCCCGGGTGCAGCAGTCCACGCAAGACGCCATTAAAGGGTGCGTATACCGGCTCATTTGTAACTTCCGCTACCAGTTGCCCGGCTTCCAGATGGTCGCCGATCTCGGCATGTGCCCTCAGCAGGCCATCCACCGGAGCGCGCAGCACCCGGCCAGCCGGTGCGAGCAGCACCCCCTTACCCGATGGTAAGCCTTCCGGAATGCCGGTATCCGCCTGCGGCGTACCCTCCCAGATGACTCGACCAAGCTGGTGGCCGCGGTTAGTCTCGATCACTGCGTGACAGTTGTGGCCAGCCACGAAACCAGGACCAAGCCCAATGAGTAAATCGACGGCTTGAACGGCATCCGGTGGACGCTTGGCCATGCGTGCATCTACCAGCACGATAGGAGCTAAAGACTGCCTGCGTAAATTGACCAGCACCTTGTTTTCGGGATCCACCAACACCGGCAGATCGCCTTGTTCCGAAATTAATAGAGCGTGCTCCAGGTCCTCTGCCAGTCGTGCGCTGATACCTTCTATAGTGATCTGCCCACGATAAACGGCCTCACCAAAGGATACCAAACGGCGCACAGCCAGTGGTTGTGGCAGCTCGGTAATCAGCAGGCGCAGTCCGGCACGATACAGGCGCAGGGCAACCCCGCTTGCCAGGTCTCCGCCGCCACGCAATAGCACCAACATCGCCATAAATTACCCCGTGTTCCTTAGGCCTGCCGCAATGCCGTTAATCGTCAGAACGATCACCTCGCGCAGTGCCTCGGCTTGCGGTCCTTCCTGCCCCGGCAACTGGCGCAGGCGGCGCAGCATCTCCACCTGGATGTAGTTCAGCGGATCGATGTACGGATTGCGCAGTTGTACGGAGCGCTGGATAATCGATTCGCTCTCCATCAGTTCGTTATGTTGGGTGACTGCCAAGATCGCTTGCTGGGTGTGCTCGAATTCCAGGCGGATGGCGGTAAAAATGCGCATGGCAAGACCCTGGTCCGGAACCAGGTCGGCATAAAGTGCGGCAATACTCATGTCTGCCTTCAGCAAAGACATCTCGGCGTTATCCAGCAAAGCCTTGAAAAAAGGCCATTCGTTGTACATCTCCTGGAGTAAATCCAGTGGTACACCCGAGTCCGCCAAGCCACTTCCCAAGCCAAACCAACCTGGCAGGTTAAAACGACTCTGCATCCAGGAAAAAACCCAGGGGATGGCACGGATTTTCTCTACCGCTTCCGAACCGGGGTGGCGTGCCGCCGGACGTGAGCCGATCTGCAAGCGCTTGATCTCATCCAGGGGGGTTGCATACCGCCAGAAGTCCAGGAAGCCCTCCGTTCCGTACACCAGATGGCGGTAGGAACTGTGCGCGCGCCCTGCCATGACCGAAAGAGCCTCCCGCCAGGCCGGCTTCACCGGATCAGCCCAATCCTGCGGCGCAGAGGCCAGCAAGACAGCATTCACAATTTGCTCCAGGTGGCGGTGGGCGATAAAGGGATTCGAGTAACGAGCGGCAATAATCTCGCCCTGCTCGGTCAGGCGAAAGCGCCCTTGGATCGTCCCTGGCGGCTGGGCGCGGATTGCCCGGTTTGCCGGGCCACCGCCGCGCGCCACCGTCCCGCCGCGCCCGTGAAAGAGGGTCAAAGCCACGCCGTATTGATGGCACAGGCGCGCGATCGACTCCTGTGCCTGGTACAGCGCCCAGTTCGCCGCCAGATAGCCGCCGTCTTTGTTGCTGTCCGAATAGCCGATCATCACTATTTGCTGATTATTACAGGAAACCAGGTGCTGCCGGTAGGCATCCATCTCGAACAGCTCTTTCAGAATTTTGGGGGCAACTTCCAGGTCTTCGATTGTTTCGAACAGCGGGACGATATCCAGGCCTTGATCGCATCCAGTCCAGCGAGCTAACAGCAACACTGCCAGCACATCCGCCGGGCTGCGCGTCATCGATATAACATAAGGGCCCAGTAAATCCTGACCGTAAATTTCCTTTGTCCGGGCAATCAAATGGAATAAGGCCCAAGTCTCGGCAGTTTCGGGAGTCACTCCGGGAGTGCTCGCTAGCACCGGCAATGTACTTGCGAGCAGGCTGCTGATCAGCTTCGCCCGCCGATCTGGCTCTGCCTGGCTGAATGTCGCACTACAATCGTCTGGATCGACACTCCCTTGCTGGTGATCGATGTCCAGCGCCCGCAAAATTTCTCCCAGGGCTGCGTTCAAGCGACTGGAATCTTCGCGCAAATCCAGCCGGGCGGAGTGAAGGCCAAATAACCCAAACTGAGTCACAACGGTATGCAGTTGATCTTGCGCTACGCTGGGAGGCACTATCGAGCGGATAATTTCCAGTGGCCGGGTGAAGTTATCCACCCGGGCACGGGCAGTATGCGGAGCAGCCGAAAGCAGCCGGGAAGTCATATCATCACGCGACGCCTGTGCCAGGTCATCCGCCAGCAGCGAGAGCGCCAGGCGGTAAGGTTCGTTGGCATAGCGCTCTTCCAGGAAAGCCACGTGTGCGGGCAGTGGACGGCGATCATCAAACCAGGCGACCAGTTCCGGGGGCGGCGGCGCCCGGCGAGTACTGAAGCTCAGCCGGCGAGCCAACTCCTGCAGAGCGGTGCGGTGCTTCTCAACGGCCAGACCGCGATGCAACCGTAGAGACTCTGCAGTAATTTCTGCCGTCACATTCGGATTGCCATCCCGGTCGCCCCCGATCCACGACCCCAATCGCAGCCAGGGATGATCTACCTGCACCTCCGGGTAGTGCTGCGCCAGCGACTGTTCCAGATCGTTGTATATCGACGGCAACACATCCCAGAATATCTGGTCCACAAAGAACAGACCGGTGCGTACTTCGTCGGTTACCGTTGGCCGCGCAGTGCGTGCCCGGTCTGTCAGCCAGAAGGCAGTTACTTCAGCGTGCAATGCATTGCGGCAGGCCTCTTCTTCATGCGGAGATAGATCCGTATGGTTCAACTGACGCAAAATCTCGGCGATACGCTGCGTTTTGGACAAAATGGTGCGGCGCTTGGCTTCAGTGGGGTGAGCCGTAAGCACCAGCTCGATACTTAAATTATCTACCAGCACCTGCATCTGCGCGCTGGTTACCCCGCCACGCTTGAGTGTGGTGACCGCTTCCCCAATCGAGTCAGGCAAAGGCGCTGGGTAGAGAGTACGTTCCTGCCGGCGCAGGTT
>JAGDMX010000415.1 GCA_017860725.1 Chloroflexota bacterium
CAAAGTCATTCCCGTGGCAATCGCTGCAAATAAAAGAAGTACCATCGCTCTGTTTTTGGTGGGCGATGAGGAAATAGCCGGTTAAATCATGCGGGAAATACAAATTCTGCATATCGGTCAGCGGTGCTTCCGTGCCGCGATGATCAGGGTGACATTTTCGGCAGGAAATTCCGGGATCACCCTTGTAGACCATGCCATGGATTGACGCCGGTTCCTGCTGCTGGGTGGTGATATCCGCGTGGCAAACAACACAGCGATCCGCCAGGGTCGCTCTCTGCCAAAAAGCCGTATGGCAGGCCGAGCATTTACTACTCAGATCGGCATGAGACGTGATTCCGCCCAGTTGGGCGCCTGCCTTGGCGTTGAGTGGACCTGGACTAAAAAGGGCGCCGCCGCGTGCCAGGCTTACTGCGACCACGATCAGGATGGTAAGAAGCCCGGAGATGATTCCGGGTGTTGTGATAAAACCGGGACGACCAACATGCATCTCGAGCCTCTACCGTAATAACGTTGCGTAATATAGCGCTGCACCAACATGGATAAAGGCAGCAGTAAAAAGTGCAATCCCAATCGGGATATGAACGGCGTGCCAAATAGCCAGGAGACGCCGAGCGCGGACCAGGGTCGCCGCTTGTGAGCCAGTTTCGGTGATCTCGACGCCATCCAGGGAGCGAGGAATTTGGGTGTAGATGTAGCGTCCCACAAAGCCGCTGATGACAATGATGATCGTCAGGAGCGTGGTAGCTCCAGCCAATCCATTGAACTTCCAAGAGGTGTGCAGCAGTACCATGAAAGGGCCCACCAACCCGGTGAAGATATGCAATTGGAGCCAGGATTGCATGCTGCCCCAGCGCGCTTTTTGGCTGCGTTTGCGAAAAGAATACAGGGTTTCGGTCAACAACATCAGCAGGAAACCGATCACACCAATCAGGTGACCAAAGAGGCCACCGGCAGCCGGTATGGCACGATACCAGGAAACCATAAACGCATAGACTGTGGTGATGATTGCAGCAGCCAGCAAGGAAAGCCATAGTTCTTTGTTACTCCGCTGCATTTCAGTACTCCTTAATTTTTGGTTCTCGACCAGAAATCCATCACAACCTGACCCAGTGATGCATCAGGCTGTAACAATTGTGAACGGATGGGCGTAATATCTGTCTGCGTGGCAATCAATTCCTGTAATGGCAGTGAAAGTTTTTGGTCGCCCATTACCAGTGCGCCTAGCAAGGTCCGCTCTCCCACCATCAACCGCACGTGGCTGAGTTCGCCGCTGTTCTCCATTGCAATGGTATTTGGCAACTGCAGCCAGGTCTCGCTTGAACCGCGCGCCACGCTGACCAGGTCTTCGTCGCGCCCGCTTCCAACCGCCCCAATAATGGTAATCATAATCCCAGCCAGCCGGAGAACGTTCACAGCCACGGATCTATAATAGGGCTGTCGTTGCCCGGCCATATTTAATGCCGCGATACGTCCCTGTTCGCGACCCGGATGCCAGAGATTATCGATCAGTGCGTGTTTGGTTGTGAGATCGAATATCTGCGCCACGTCCCCGGCAGCGAAAATATCGGCTGCGCTGGTTTGCAGGAATTCATCCGTCAAGATACCCCGCTCCGTTTTTAAACCAGCCTGCTGGGCCAGCTGCATGCGCGGTTTCACCCCGACTCCGACCGCCACCAACCTGCAGGGAATAACTTCGCCCTGCGTTGTTTGCACTGCCGATACTCGGCCGCGCCGACCCTGGATTTGAGCAATTTCCGTACGAAAATGGAGAACAACGCCATCATGGACAAGCCGGTTTTCGATGAGGCGCGACTCGGCCTCATCCAATACATTGGTCCAATAACGATCGCCACGCAGCAGGTAATGGACTTTTATTTTATGTGCGATCAACCCTTCGATCAATTCCAGTGCGATCACCCCCCCACCGACCACCACTGCGGTTTTTGCATGCCGGCACAAAGAAAGGATCTGTCGCTCATCTTCGAGGTGATCCAATTTGACCACACCCTTTAAATCCTTGCCTGGGACATTAAGCGGTACTGCGTTTGCACCGGTGGCAAGCAGTAAGCGATCATACTTGAGAGGACCGGATGGGTCGACTTCGATCTGGTGAGCAAGCGGGTCCAGGTGGGTTACGCGGCCTGTCATGCAGCGAAGATCCAGGGCTTTCCAATCCTTTTCAGAGAATGGATAAAGATATTTTTCCGGGATTTCGGCGTTGAGGGAATAGGCCAGACCGGGGCGCGAATAATATCCATGCGGCTCGTCTGAAATCATGGCGATTTCCGCAGATTGATCCAATGTCCGTAACGTTTCTGCGGCGGAGATTCCAGCTACACCCATCCCAATGATGATATAGCGGGTCATGCCTGTCCCTTAATAAAGAGATCTGTTTTTTCGAACCGCAGCACCCCACGAGGGCAGCGCCGCACGCATTCTCCACAGGTCAGGCAATAAGAATCGTTAATTTTTCGCCCCAGCCAGGCATGCCGGCGGACGTCAATCCCGATTGGACAATTGAAAGAACAGATTCCACATTGGACACATCGACTTGGTTCGGGAACGACTTGTCCACTTGCCAATGCCTCGCTGCGAGGGAATCTTTTGCGTAAGGTAGTCTGTTCACCCATAAGTTTGGTAATCTTACGTCAATCTTCTATATCGGGCAAGTACCCAAATGATCCAAAGCTTCCAAGGGATGTTTGGGGCTGCCACATATGGCGCTAAACATTCCATTAAATGACCATATATGGTGCAATGGGGGATCTGACCGACGGTTTCCCCATGCTTTCCCTACGGCTCGAAAAGTAGGGATCCATAATGGTCTATCCGGGAATCCATGCGGCATTGGTGAAGTTATTAATGTATTGAGCAGGCTGTATCCTGTGTGGCTATTCAAGGCCTGACTGTGCCAACTCTTGAGGAGCAAGCAGCGGGGAGGATTCTTATTTGCCTAATTGTTTGCGGCTCGAAGAGCCCCAGGAAGCAGGCTGGCGGCTTCCTTAACCTGGGCAGTTGAGCATGAAAAAGCGAAGCGGATATGCCCGGCGCCGGCTACCCCGAAGGCCGATCCGGGTGCCGAACCGATGGCGGCTTGATCGATCAGGTAATTGGTCATGGACCAATCGTCAGCTTTACCACTGTAACCCGGCCAATCCGGTTGGATGCGAGCCCACATATAAAAAGCGCCATGCGGCTTGAAGGCCTTCACATAGGGGGATTCTTCCAAGGCATCGAAGAGAACGTCCCGCCGCA
>JAGDMX010000416.1 GCA_017860725.1 Chloroflexota bacterium
GACGACTCGATCAGCAGTTGGATGGACAGCGAGGTGCTGCGCACCTCCGGCAGGGCGATATCTTGCACGGTGGAGACCATATTGGGGGCGGGAAAGGGCATAAATAGCGCCGTGGCCGCCATCATGATCACGAACAGGGTCTGGTTACCCAGAGGGACGTTCAAGGTCACTGCCAGCAGGATTGCCCCTAACACCACACCGGTAATGGCTACTGCCACCCGCCCGCGCGGGTTGCGCTGGAACAGGTAATCACCCAACGCCCCACCCAGGGGATAGCCAATTGCCAAGGCGACCACAGCCACTGCCATCGTCAGGAAAACCGTATTTTCATCATAGCCGCGCTCGGTCTCCAGGTAATTGATAAACCAGAAGGTAATGACATTCCAGGGAAAGACGCCAAAAAAGCCCTGGGCGAACAGGATGAGCTGGGTGCGCATTTTGAATAAGCCCAGGGCTGTCTTCAAGTTAAAGTGATAAGAACTGATCTGCTCCATACCAGCCAGCTCCGGCTCGCTGCTGCCGCGCTGCGGCTCGCGCACTCCCAGGAAGATCACTACTGCCATCACAATCCCCAGGGAGCCGGTCAGGTAAAATACACCGCGCCAGCCAACCGCTCCTGCCAGGAAAAGCCCTAACAGCATGCCGAGCATGAATCCCACCGGCGCGGTCAGCTCCAGCAAGCCGATGATCTTGCCGCGCTGCCGCGGGAGGAAGTAATCTGACACCAGGCTGTAGACGCCTGGATAAGTGGAGTCATCGATGCCAGTGGAGGCACGCGTGGCGACAAACGTGGGGTATGTTGGGGCGATGGCGCTCAGCCAGGTGGTAGCTCCCCACAAGAAGGAAGCCAGGGCCAGCAGCTTAGCGCGTGCATAACGGTCAAACAGGTAGCCCCACAGC
The DNA here is from genome assembly GCA_017860725.1 of Chloroflexota bacterium. Lineage (GTDB taxonomy): Bacteria > Chloroflexota > Anaerolineae > Anaerolineales > UBA4823 > CTSoil-045. Next base: position 901 of record JAGDMX010000416.1, read on the forward strand.
GGGTAAAACAGGGCGGCGACGATCAAGGCGCCGGTGCTGACTGCCCCCATCTGGGTGCGGTTGATGCCAAACTCATCCATGATGGCAGTGGTCATCGAGCCAACCAGCAAGCGGTCTGACTGATGCAGGAGCATGAACAAAAACAAGATGAGAACGACGATCCAGCGGTATTTCGAAACTTTGGTCATGATGGGCACCTCCGGGTTTACAAACTAGATAAAATAAACTAAACTTACCGGATAACTATCAAATTAATCTGTAAACGAAAGCAACTTACTCATGAGTTCTAACGGACTAATCCATCCCGATACGAATATCGCTTCCGTAGCACTGACCATCTCTAACCTGGGACTCTCACTGGCGTTCTACCAGGATGTGTTAGGGTTTCAGCTTCACCGCCAGGTAGAGCGAACGGCATACTTGGGGGCAGGAAAAGCTGACCTGGTCGAGCTGATCGAAGAACCGGCTGCCACCCACCCGGGTCGTACCACCGGTCTATACCACATGGCAATCCGGGTGCCCTCACCACTGGAGCTGGCACGCACCCTGCGCCGCCTGGTGGAGGGGAACTGGCCGCTGCAGGGTTTTGCCGACCATGGAGTCAGCCAGGCGATCTACCTGGCCGATCCGGATGGCAACGGCATCGAGGTGTACCGCGATTATCCTCGCCAGCAATGGCGCTACCAAAACGGCCAGCTATCGATGTCCACTGATCCGCTGGATGTGGATGGCTTGCTGGCCGAACTGAGAAAGGAACCCGGTGAAGCCAGACACCTGCCCCCAGAGACGGATATGGGGCATGTTCATCTGCGTGTTGCCGATATTCCTGGCTCGGAGCAATTTTACTGCAAAGTGCTGGGATTTGAGTTAATCCAGCGCTATGGACCTTCTGCCAGCTTCGTCGCCGCGGGCGGCTACCATCACCATATCGGCATGAACACCTGGGGCAGCCACGGTGCCCCTCCACCTCCACCGGGTGCCCTTGGCTTACACCGATTCACCATCCACTTGCCCAACCAGACTGAATTGACCCTCATGGCAAACCGCATTCAGGCGGCCGATATCATGACTTCCGAAGAGGACCGCGGCATATTCCTGCGCGACCCCGCCGGAAACGGCATTCTGCTGACTGCAAACGGCTCCGGGCAGACGTGATATAATTTTGCCAGTTTCAATTTTTCATTTTCCCCATCAGGAGGTGGGCCATGGAAGTCACCACACAGAATTTCAAACGTTGCGACCTGGTACAGGCTAAAGGTCGTGTTGACAGCTCGACTGCTCCCATGCTGACCGAGGCGATGGAGGCACTAACCAATGACGGTCACTACCGCATCGTTTTCGATATGTCCGGCCTTGAGTATATGTCCAGTGCGGGTATGCGCGTGTTGATTTCCACCCAGCGAGCCTGCAAGCGCTTCAATCGTGGTGAGTTGGTGCTTGCCGTTGTCCCCCAGCGCATTTACGAGGCCCTGGAGCTGGCCGGCTTCCTGGGGCCCACCCCCCTGTTTAAGTTATATGATAATCTACCTGCCGCCATCGGGCATTTCTAAACCAACCGGCAGGAATAAAACACTTAACCGCAGGCTGGAGGTGCAGCACCTTCAGCCTTTAAGATTCTAACGGTTTTCATCAGAAGTTTAACGGTATGAATGACAACCCTCTCCCAGATCCCATCGAGGAATCCACGGTATATTGTTTAAACATCTCTGCTCACTACGAGAATCTGAACGCTGTGCGAGAATTCGTAGGCTGGATTGCCAGCGCAGCCGGTATGTCGGAAAGATCGGTCTTCGCGGTGCAGATGGCCGCCGACGAAGCCTGCACCAATATCATCGAGCATGCTTACGGGGGCGAGTCCAATCAAAAGATCGACTGCTTTTGCCAGGTGACTCCCCAGGAGTTAGTGATCACCCTGCATGACCACGGACAGCCGTTTAACCCCTTGAAGGTACCGGAGCCCGATTTCAATGCCAGCCTGGAAGAGCGTGATAATGGGGGTTTGGGGCTTTATTTAATGCGCAAGCTAATGGATGATGTCCAGTTCACTTTTCAGCCGAGCGACCAGCCCAGAGATAATATCCTGACAATGATCAAGCGAAGGACAACCTGACGTGAGCTCCCCCATCACCGGGCAGAGGCGGGGACCGGCAGGGCCTACGGTCTATGCAAGCCAGGCGGACGGACACTGGCGCCAGGTTCTTAAACTGGGAGCCGATCTGCTCTCCTCGACACTGGCAGCCCAGACGGGTACAGCGCTCCACCAACAATACCTGCTCATCCTGCAAACAACGCAAAGCCTGATTGAAGGCGAAGCCTTTCTGTGGCTCACCCTGCCGGGCGAGTATGC
>JAGDMX010000071.1 GCA_017860725.1 Chloroflexota bacterium
CGGCAAACCGGGTCTGCATTGAGCGTGGGCTTGATGCTAATGGCAACTGCATTGCCGAGTATTGTGGTTGGCCTGGTGGCGGGAGTATTTGTCGATCGCTACGATCGTAAGCGTATCATGATCGCGGCGGATGTGCTGCGCGCACTGATTGTGTTCGTAATTCCGTTTCTGGTACCGGTGAATATCCTGTGGCTGTACTTTGGTATTATGTTGATCAGTGCCATCGGCCAATTTTACGATCCGGCGCATGAGAGTATCCTCCCCGAAGTCGCCAGCGAAGAGGAGTTGGCAGCCGCCAATTCTTTAATGGCAATCAGCTCCTTTGGATCGACAGCCATCGGTTTCGCGGCCTCCGGCTTAATTGCTTCGCGCATGCCAATTGAATGGGCTTTTTACCTGGATGCAGCCTCCTTCCTGCTCTCCGGCCTATGCATTCTATTGATCCGAATCAATCCAATCGAGATCACCGAAGCGACCAGTGTGAAACTGGTCGTCCAAAACTTAAAGATCGGGCTTAAACATCTTTTCAATACTCCTCTTCTGCGCTCCTTATTTTTTATCTCTATTCCGGTTTTGATTGGCTTTGGGCTGTCCAACTCGCTGCTGCTGCCATTTGCCGAACGCGCCTTGCAGGCTACAGAGTTCGAGTACGGCCTGCAGGAAGCCCTGACTTCCATCGGATTTGTGATTGCCAGCCTGTTGATGGTTGGCCTGGCGGATCGGTTGCGAGAAGGTCAGTGGATGGCAATTGGATTTTTTGGTATGGCTATTGCGGGAATGGCTTATTCACTAACCAGCTCTGTGCCGGTCGCAATTCTCATCGTGACAATATCCGGTTTTCTGAATGCTCCGGCTGCGATTTCTCGTCGTTTAGTGATCCAGCGCAACACACCGCGTGAGATGCGCGGCCGGGTGAACAGTGCGTTTTTTGTATCACGTGACGTCTTATTCCTGATCGGCATGGCTGCTGCCGGTTTAGCCGATCTAATTGATATCCGAGTGATGTATTTTTCAAGCGCCCTGCTGGTTCTGGCAGGTGGGATTATGGTAATTCTCATGATGGGGGTTGGGTCTGTTGCTGTTGAACGGCGGCGCAGGCTTGGGCTGCTGCGCCGGGCACCGGAAGCGCCTGGATTAGCCCCCGGTCGACCGGCATCCCTTGCCGATCTGGATGCCCTGACTGGCCTGCTGCCGACATTATCCAGCCTTGGGCGTGGAGAGCGTGAAAGCCTGGTATCCCAGGCACGCATCGTGGAAGTACCTGCTGGTACAACGATCATCAAGTTCGGCGATACCAGTGACGAGGCTTACTTTATTCTCTCCGGCAAGGCGATCGCCGGTGTGGTAGTAGAAACCGGTGATTATCGGGCGTTGTCAACATTGACGCCGGGCGATTTCTTCGGCGAGATTGGAGCGTTGACCGGCTCGCGACGTACCGCGAATGTGGTCACCGATGAACCGGTCACTTTGATGCGCGTGCCGGCACAAGGACTGCGGCAGCTGATGACCGTTCCCGCTATCAGCCAGCTTGTGCTTACTAAAATGACTGAGCGCTTGCTGCAGAATAAGATTACTGATTTACCACGCTTCGCTGGGTTAGACCAGCAATCACTGCTTGAACTGCGCACTGTCCAGCCGGCCGAAGGTCAATGAGTAAGCGATGACCGAACCGCATAAAAGTGTCGTCAATATCCAGGCTTTTATCAGCAGCTTGCCACTCTTTGTAGGCAGCCGGCCGGAAAGCCTGGCTGCCCTGGCAGCGGCCAGCCGCATACGAAAAATCCCCAAAGGTCAGGTAGTATTCTTCCAATCCGACCAGGGCGATGCGATTTACGCAGTGCGCAGTGGATCAGTAGCCATTCAACTGGTGAACACGGACGGGCGTGAAATGATCATAAACCAAGTCGGTCCCGGTGAGGTTTTTGGTGAGCTGGCCGTGTTGACCGGACGGCCGCGTTCCACTAATGTGGTGGCGATGAAACCAACCGAATTGGTAATGATCTCGGGGGAGGTATTCACCAGGGTGGTAGATAGTGATATGGTCATTACCCGACACCTGTTGGACCTTCTGGCACACAGGTTGAGCGCTAGCACAGTACGCGAAAGCTCTTTGGCGTTTTTAGATGGTCAAGCCCGGTTGGCACTGACCTTGCTAAACCTTGATGAGCAGTGGCAAGAAGAGGGATTGATTTCAGCCTCGCAGGCCGAGCTGGCTGTGAGAACCGGTCTGACTCGCCAGACAGTTGCTAAGATATTAGGCCGCTGGCGGCGGGCGGGTTGGCTGCTCACCGGGCGCGGGCGGATCATGTTGTTGGATCGTGAAGCTCTCAAGCGCACCAGCCAGGAGGGCACACTGTAGTACGCCAGGTTGGTAGATAGTGTGTCGCCAAGGTGACAGAATCAACCTGATATAAGGGGTACACTAAGACTGACAATACAGTAAGCAAGTTCGATATACACACAATAATAATCAGCTAACAAGCCAAGAGGAGGCATACATGGACAAGTCACAGGAAAAAGCAATGGAACGAGTACTGGCCAAGATTTCAGCGATGCGCAAGACACTGCCGACGGACGAGCAGGATGTCCTGGATATTATCGTAACTGGCGAAGTGGAAGGCCACCGCCTGAGCGCGGACAGGGTTACAGCAGAAAAGACAGTCGCCGAGAAGGCTGCGTTCTCTAAGTCGGCTGCAGAGAAAATCAGCACGGCAGATGACGCCTCGGAGGTCGAGCTGCACCGCATAGATCCAAAGATGACCTCTGAGAAGGCGGCTATGGGGAAATCTGCGGTTACCAAGGCTTCTGTCGACAAAGTTAGCACCGCGGATGACGCCACGGAGGTGGAGCTTCATCGGATGAGCGCAGAAAAGGCGTCTGCTGAGAAAGCCGCGCTTTCAAAATTCGCTATTGGTAAAATCAGTTTTGATGAGGCTGCAAAGTTATACCAGTTTAGAGCGACACCCGAATAGGCCCAGAAATACCATCACAAATTGACAATCCAGACCTGACTGCGTCCGGCACAGTTGGGTCTGGATTGTTTTCAGGAAAAGCAATAAAATATCAATAGTGAATTTGGACCTGGGATTATTTACTCAAGACCGGGCAGGCAGGTGGATCATGAATCAAGAGGGCGTTGAAAGCGAAAGCGCTATAGTAAACCAACTCAAAAGGCTGCTGTTGGCCATCGAAGTCAGCGGGCGGGCGATCTTGCCTGGCACTAACGATCAGCTTCTTCAGTCAATTGTTGATGCTGCAGCACGAATCTTTGGAGCAACTGCTGCGTCGTTAGCCTTGGTTGAGAAAGATGGGCAAAGTTTAGTGTTCAGGGTAGCCACCACGGTCCCCGGAGTTGAGTCGGTTGTGGGGATGCGTGTCCCAATAGATCGGGGTATCGTCGGGTATGTCGCCATGACAGGGCAGCCGATCGCCATCTCCAACGTGCGTGAAGATGCTCGCTTTAACCAGGATTTTGCTAGGAGCACTGGTTATATGCCTCAATCAATTCTGGCAATGCCATTAATCTCCAATGATCGGGTGATTGGTGTGATGGAAGTGCTGGATAAGATTAATGCACCAACTTTCGGGTTGATGGATATGGAGTTGCTCGCTATCTTTGCCCAGCAGGCAGCGATTGCCATTGACCAGTCGCAACATTTCGACCAGCTCGGTCGGGCGGTGTTGCTTGGTCTGCAAACTTTGGCATCTCAGGAACCTGGTCAGTATGGCCATCTGCTTGGAGCCTTGCAAGATAGCCAGGGTTACTCGGAACAAGATCAAGAGATACTTGAGCTGGCGGACCTGTTTTACGATATTCGCATGCTAGGGGAGGCTGAACGCCGGATGCTCCTGCAGGTAACATCGGCGTTTCGCGATTACTGTCGATCCCGACCCGGGCAATTTGGCTTTGGGAGGATCTGAAGCATGTCCAGTGAGCCTCTACGTCCCGCCTGGTCTCAATCTTTCTCACCTGAGGCATTGCAAATTGTTATGACCAGCGGCCCAATTGCTCATATCAATCCGGAGTGGGCCTGGGGAGGCAGCACCGGGGCCGGGGTGCGGGTTGCCATTATCGATAGTGGCGTGGAGGCAGATCATCCCGCTTTGGGAGGCATGGTACGCGGTGGAGTGATTGTCAATTACGATGAACAAGAGCCTAACAAGGTGCGAATCGAGCCGGAGGAGCAGCCGGTTGACATCTTTGGTCATGGCACTGCTTGCGCTGGGATCATCCATTCACTGGCTCCAGAGGCCGAATTGTACAGTATTCGGGTGCTTGGCCGTGACTTGAAAGGGCGGGCAGTTCAGTTTGCCGGCGGACTTCGCTGGGCATTAGAAAACCAGATCCAGGTGATCAATCTTAGTCTTAGCACAAACCGAGAGGAGTACTACGCCCTGTTTCATCAGTTAACGGATGATGCGTATTTTAAAAATGCAACCCTGGTTTCGGCGGTTAATAATTACCCGGTGCCAAGCTACCCCTCGCTGTACTCTTCGGTAATCTCGGTGGCAGCCCACGAGGGCAAAGATCCTTTTACGTTTTTCTACAATCCGTCACCACCGGTTGAGTTTGGCGCGCCGGGGATCGATGTGAAGGTGGCCTGGATCGATAAGGGGTATACTACATCCACCGGCAATAGCTTTGCCGCGCCACACATCAGCGGTATCGTCGCCTTGATTCGCGCCAAGCATCCCACTCTGACTCCCTTTCAGATTAAGACAGTCCTGTTCGCCTGCGCTTCGAATACTCAAGCCGGATAAATCCCTTTGCGAGAAAACCGCTAGTGTGGTGGTAAACTTGGGCGTATTATGACCCCAGGGCTTCCTATCCGCATCGTGGTCAAGTTGGGCACCTCGACGCTGACCGCCGGTACGCCTAACCTTTCTGCGCCGCGCCTGGTCGAGCTGGTACGTCAGATGGCAGCGTTGCGTACGGATGGTCGAGATGTGCTGGTAGTCTCCTCTGGGGCGATTGCTGTCGGGCGGGAGCGGTTACATTTTCCACAACTGCCGGCAGAAATCCCTGCCAAGCAGATGTTGGCTGCCGTGGGCCAGCCACGACTAATGTCTCTGTATGAGCAATTGTTCGGGTTATATGGTTTAACAGTTGCCCAGGTGCTGTTGACACGGGCTGACCTGGCTGACCGTCGTCGTTATTTAAACTCCCGTAATACATTGTCAGCATTGCTGGCACACGGCGTGATTCCAATTGTCAATGAAAATGATACCGTCGCCACGGAAGAGATCCGTGTGGGGGATAACGACACCCTCTCGGCATTTGTTGCAAACCTGATCGAAGCCGATTTGCTGATTTTATTGACCGACCAACCCGGGCTGTTCACTGCCGATCCGCGGCTTGACCCGACTGCAATATTGGTGGAAGAGATCAGCAATCCTGAGATCCCGGAGGCATTGTGGGCGGCTGCGGGAGGTAGTGGAAACCGGCTAGGCACCGGGGGAATGTATACAAAGCTTCAGGCAGCTGATCTGGCGCGGCGCTCAGGCACCACCGTAGTGATTGCACACGGCAGCGATCCGGATGTGATCCTGCGTCTGGCAGCGGGGGAGATCTTGGGCACGCGCTTGCAACCCACTGTATCAGCTTTGGAAAGCCGGAAGCGATACATCCTGGCGGCCGGGCGGGCAGCCGGCTCGGTTCAGGTGGATGATGGTGCGGCAAATGCGTTGCGCGGCGGCGGCAGTCTGCTGCCGGTGGGCATCCGGCAAGTCAGTGGGAATTTCGAACGCGGCGATACCGTACGTGTGCTGGATCCTGCTGGTCGCCAGATTGCCCGCGGGCTGGTGAATTACGCTTCCATTGACCTGCAGCGGATTTGTGGTGTGAAATCCGAAGCAATTACCCAAATCCTGGGTTTTGACTACGGTGCCGAAGTGATCCACCGTAATAATATGGTGCTGCTTTAGGGAGTAAGCGATGCTGACAGAGATGGGCTTGCATGCCAAACAGGCTGCCCGTTGGCTGGGGCGGACGCACAGTGAACAGAAGAATGCTGCTCTGATGAGGCTGGCGGACCTTCTGGAAACATCCATGCAGGGTGTCTTGGAATCCAATGGACAGGATGTGGCCGACGGTATCCGTAATGGACTCAGCCCGGCAATGCTGGACCGCCTTACACTGACTCCGGCGCGGATGCGCGGCATGGCTACCGACCTGCGCAGCGTCGCTGGTTTACCGGATCCGGTGGGTGAAACGTTCGACGAGAGTAGATTGCCCAATGGGCTGCGGGTGCATAAGCAGCGTGTCCCGCTAGGTGTGCTGGGTGTGATTTATGAATCGCGACCAAATGTCACGATCGATGTAGCCGGACTGGCGATAAAGACAGGCAACGTGGCTATCCTGCGCGGCGGCAGCGAGACAGTGCGCTCGAACCAGGCCCTGACCGCGCTGGTTCACCAATCGCTGGCGGATAGCGGGCTGCCAGTCAAGGCAGTTCAGTTCATCGCAGATCCCGATCGCGCCCGGGTGCTGGAGCTGATGCAATTACATGAATATGTCGATTTAATTATCCCACGCGGAGGCGCCGGACTGCACCAATTCTGCCGCGAGAACAGCAAGATCCCAGTGATCACTGGTGGCATTGGCATCTGCCACTTATTTGTGGATGCTTCAGCCGATCTACAAGCGGCTCTACCGGTCATCCATAATGCCAAGGTACAGCGCCCTACAGTTTGCAATGCGCTGGATACTGTCCTGGTGCATCAATCCATTGCCGAGCAGTTCCTACCGGTTGTGGTAGAAAGTCTAGGTCAAGCCGGTGTGACCTTCCGAGCGGATGAATGTGCGGCTGAGATACTGTCTTTTCCAGGCGAACAAGGTCCAAAACTTATGGATCGGGTTTACCAGGCGGGATCGGGTGATTTCGATACCGAGTGGCTTTCGTTAGTCTTAGGAATCAAAGTGGTGAGCGGATTGGATGAAGCCATTGAGCACATCGCCGCCCACAGCACCGGCCATTCCGACGGCATCCTGACCGGCGACCCGATGCATATAGCACGCTTCATCGCTGAGGTCGACTCGGCAGCGGTATATGTAAATGCCAGCACACGTTTCACCGATGGCGCACAGCTCGGTTTGGGCGCCGAGGTGGCTATCTCGACTCAGCGGCTGCATGTGCGTGGTCCAATGGGATTGCGAGAGTTAACCACCTACAAGTGGGTAATTCAAGGAAATTACGATATTAGAATTTGACGTAGTTATTAGAAATTCTGACTGGTTAAATTTAGTTTCCCGTCTACATCCTGAATTCGGTCATAGATAACCATTGTTATAATATCTAAGAACTCTGCCTATCTGCATTCTTCGATAATGAATTCAAACCGAAAAAATCTTGCAATCCTATTCTTCACCATGGTGGTGATCATGCTTGGCTTTGGCATGGTGATCCCGGTGATGCCGTTCTACATCAAGAGTTTTGGCGCCAGTGGAAAAGCATTGGGCGCTTTGATGGCTGTGTATGGCGTGATGCAGTTTATCTTTGCACCGATCTGGGGAGGCTTGTCCGATCGCTACGGACGAAAACCGATCTTAATCGTGGGTGTACTGGGCAATGCTACTGCCCAGCTTTTAATGGGGTTGTCCACCGATCTGTGGATGCTGTTTGCCGCCCGAGCACTGGCAGGGATTCTCTCCTCTGCTACATTGCCCACTGCAATGGCCTATATCAGCGATACCACCTCCCACGAGCAGCGCGGAGGTGGAATGGGGATGATTGGCGCGGCGATGGGTGTGGGGATGGTGCTTGGTCCTGGGCTGGGAGGCTGGCTGGCAGGTGATTCGCTCTCTTATCCATTCTTTTTGGCGGCAGCACTGTCTGTGATAGCCTTGCTACTGGTGTGGTTGATCCTACCTGAGCCACCGCGGGAGAGACTCCCCGAGAATTACACCAAGGTCAGCCGTTGGCGAATGCTGGTGCAAGCCTTGAGCGGCCCGATTGGTGTGCTGCTCTTCATGTCGTTCCTGCTAACATTTGGCATTACGAATTTTGAGTCGGTGTTTGGACTATATGCTGCCGATCGCTACGGCTATGGCCCGCAGCAGGTGGGGACCGTGCTGACGTTTATAGGCTTGGTTTCGGCAGTAGCTCAAGGTGGCCTGACGGGACCCATGACACGCCGTTTTGGCGAGGTAGCGATCATTCGGGGGGCGCTGTTATGCTCGGCGCTGGGATTCGTCTTAATGACTTTGCCGGAAACTACGCTCGGCATCTATTTAGTAACAGGCTTTTTTATTTTGAGCAACGCGATGCTCAACCCCAGTGTGGCCTCGCTGATCTCGAAACGCACGCCCTACCCTCAGGGCGTAAGCATGGGGATTAACAACTCTTTCCTAAGCCTGGGTCGTATCATTGGCCCGCTGTGGGCTGGCTTTGCATACGATATGCGTCTAAATATGCCCTATTACTCGGGTGCGATCATCCTGTTTTTTGGATTCCTGGTTAGCTTAACTTCAATCTCGCCGGTTGAATCGAAGCTTCCCAAGGATGTCCCTCCATTAAATACGTAATTAATTTGACTATTGTTTAATGTGAATGCCCACTAACCTGGTAGAATATAGATCATTTTAGCTCGTCCAATCCATGTTGGTATTTATTGATGGATTGGATATCTTAATATTTTCGGGGTCCTCATGTCCGATTCAGAAAAAAACATACACTTTTCCTGGCAAAATCCGTTTCTCCGTGAATCGATCTACCCATTTCGCAAGAAAAAACTGCTCGAGTTCATCCTAACTTTTGAGGAAATTGACAAGCTTAGAGAAGCGCGCGCCAAAGGGGAATTGGATTTGGCAATTGTAAAAAAAATGCAGGATATGCAATCATTGCTGCGGGATGAACACCATCGGTTGACCGATGAGTTGCATCGCGCCATTACAGCCCGGATGGCAAAGGATAAGTGGCTCGCT
>JAGDMX010000417.1 GCA_017860725.1 Chloroflexota bacterium
GGCTGGAGTCGTTCGGCTCGGCGTAAACGCGGGCTAGAGAGCGGGTTGTGCCTACCGATTCACTGGGCATCGACAGGATGGCTATAGCCGGATGGATAGGTGCCGCCTGCTGGAAATATCCTGCCATTAAGGCAATCAAAAAAGCTGCGGCCAAAACATATAAGAGAGAATACAACTTACCATTCATGGGAATCCTCCTGTGAGATGATCTGATTTCTTGGTTTTGTGCCCTGCAGCGCCTCACCCGCTACCGAGTACATTCCTTCGACTTGAATTATCCTGAGTATATGGAGGAGGCATTCCAGGATCATTCCAAGAGGCGTTCCAAAAAGACCGGTTAGATTAGAGTTATGTTGATCTATTTAATTTTTTATGAGCGAATTATGACCAATCATTTCCTTGCAATTCGAGAGCTTACCTACCGTTATAATAATACCGTGCCACGAAGAAGTGAATTTTTCGGATTATTATCCGGATGTATTATCTTGACTCCTGCCTGAATGGAAGAAGAAGTTAAGGAATTATGCAGATGAGGGTGATTTGAGTAATTCTGGCTCCACATCTGTGATGCGCGCGTTGGATGACCTGGGAGTACCCTATCGCATATTCACGCACCCGGGTCCGGTACACTCGCTGGAGCAGGCAGCCGCCGAGCGCGGTCAGCGCCCAGAGCAGGTGATCCGCAGCATCCTGTTTCGCCTGGGGGAAGGCGAATACGTGATGGTATTGGTGGCAGGTCCTGGACAGCTCTCGTGGCCAGAGCTGCGCAAATACCTGGGAGTCTCACGGATGACGATGGCGAGCGAAGAGGAAGTGCTGCAGGCGACCGGTTATACGCGCGGGGCGGTCTCGCCTTTTGGATTACCGCAGCCAATGCGCATCCTGGCGGACGAAAGCATCTTCACCAACGCGGAGGTCTCCATTGGCTCGGGGGTGCGCGGCACGACGGTTATCCTGAGCCAGGATGCACTGCGGCGAGCGCTAGGGGATGTAGAATCCGGCCAATTTTGTTGTGCTTAGATTAAGATTAATAAGTTACCCGATATAAATTTTCACCCCATGGCATGATTCCTGCTACTCATTCCATCAGAACAGATGCGAATTTGACACTGGCAGGTTCATCATGAAGGAATACAAAACTCTCTTATTTGCGCTCAGCCTGACGGCCATCGGGCTGACCACAGCCATCATTATCCTGCTCTTCCAAAGCAATCTATTTAGTGGGATGCCGATAACAACCGAGCAGCCCCCGGAACAGGAATTTCCCTTGCCTGCTCCATACCAACCCCCTGGGTCACCCGAGACGGGCACTCAGCCGGCAGTCATCAACCTGGGGAGCTGCTCCATCGATGTAGAGGGGCCAAACGACCTGCCCGAGCAGCAAGACATCACCCGCTTCTGCCAGGGACAGGGGCCGCTCAGCCTGTTTGCCTCCTGGAGCTGGGACGCTGTTTTTGGCGATGGCAACAACACGTTAGATGCCTGCGCTTTGTTCGATAATAACGGGGATGGTGATATCAATTACTCTCTGTGCGTACGAGTCATCCCGGATCAGCAAGACAATTATCGCCTGGTGTATCACAGCACTATCTTGTATTCCTGTGGGGATGACAAGCCGGATCGTTGCACCAATCCAGAGGTCAGGGCTCTATCGCCAGGCACGAGCTGCACAACCGGGCAACAGAGTAACGACCCGTTTGATGCCAATGTGCCAAATGGCCCAGGAGACGATTTCCCGGATGATACTGTGGCAGCTTGCTCCATTGATGAAAATGATGTCGGTGGTTTTGGTACGGTACTGGTAAATGCCTGTAGCTATCCCTCCGGCGAGCCGAACTCCGACCCCATGGATTGTGTGGCATTCCCTGCCAGCGGCTTCCTGACCGTTCAAATAGAGGCAATTCCGAACGATCAAACCGTTGGCAGCAGCTTCATCATCAGCGATACACAGGGTATGCGCTATACACCGCTGATCTTTGGCAGCGGAGCCAGCGAGCGCTATAGCCTGCCCAGCAATCAGAGCTATTCCGTGCTGGAGATCGTCCCACCAGGCTGGCAATTAAACAGCGCGAGCTGTACAGATCAATACAACCAGCAGGTTGGCACGGGATTTAACCCCATCACCGACATTCACGTATCGCCCGGCAGCGAGCTGCGCTGCTATGTCATCAACGGCCAGCCGCCAACTGCCACACCTACAGAAACCGCAACACCTACCGCCACGGCAACGACGACGCTTACACCGACCCCCACCCTCACTCCAGATCCAAATCTAAGGGCTACACCGACCCGGGAGCACCCTGGTGGTAGTGGAAACAGCAGTCTGCTCGGGATTTCCGTGTTATTTGGGCTGCTGCTTCTGATCGTACCGATCATATTCGTCCTGGTTTTCTTCCGGCGTAGGCGGGAGCATTAGGCAGTGGACAGGACCATCCATGCATGCCTGAAATGGCTGTTGATCATCTCACTGGCAGCGACTTTGTTGCTGAACGGCGGGGCGGTGAATGGATTCAGCCCAAGCGGATTGATGCCAATTGATAAACCCTTCTTCAAAGAGATCAACCCGCTGATCTTGCGAGCCAGCCGGGCTAGGATACAGCAGCCGCCAGGAGAACTGCTGTATGGCGGGATCGACTTTGGTAGTTCACGCCAACCGGTGCGCATTAAAATCCACCCGGCAAGCAAGCGCATCAACGGCGGCAAGCCAATTGTGATTAAGTTTTACCCTGGTGACGACTGCGAGTTTGGCGAACAGCGCGCCTGCGTTTACGCTTACCGGGCTTCCAGTGGGCAGAATATCATCTTCATCACCGTCCACAGCGGAACCGGGGCAGAGGCGGAAACCTTCCGCAATGCGGTGGAAGGCACTGGCTATAACCAGGCCGGACTACCGCTCAAGAAAGTGCTCGGGCGGATGGGCAATCTGGAAGGCGCACAAGTCACCATCACCCAGGGCGATGTGCAGGTCGATGGCTTGCAACTGGCAGGGCTGGGGCGCGTCCCAGCCAGCGGGCTGGACGAATACTTCGCCGTGCCGGTGGATCGCTCCCTGCAAATCGCCTCTGGCTATAATGAGACGCTGAGGTGGGCGGTCGATCCCGGTGTGCCGCTGATTGTGTTTGAAACCTGCGGCTGGCGCATGCGCGGTGAGCCGGGAGCCAAAGCCGTCAGCAGCACCAGCGGATCCGTTTACCTGGGTGTGATTGCGACAGCAACACCTTAGCTTTGCCGACTTAAATTTTCC
>JAGDMX010000418.1 GCA_017860725.1 Chloroflexota bacterium
GATGGCTCCGCCACACTGTTTGGGGAAGGACCGGTGTACTTCTTAAAGTCGACAACTTACCCGGAAGTGTGTGAAAAGTCAACGCCGTTAACCTTCCGAGATGTCCAGGTGTACCGCATCGGCAAGGATGGTTCGTTCAACCTGAATAGCTGGGAGGGCCAGAACGGAATGGCCTACGAGCTATCCGCGGTGGAAGGCGAGCTGATTTCCAGCCAGCCAGATGGAGCAATTTATTGAGTTTGCTGATAAGCTCGCCGCCAGCAGGCTGAGCATCTAGCCCCTTCGCCGGAGCATTACTGGGGAAGGGGCTTTTATTTTTTCATCTTTAAGCGGCAAACCATGGATTAGAATACAATGAATTTTTACCGGAGGGACGAGATGGACTTTAGCGGTCAAACTGCATTGGTAACCGGTGGATCCAGCGGGATTGGGCTGGCGCTGGCACGCCAACTGGCCAGTCAGGGGGCAAGAGTGGTGGTAGTGGCACGCGACCAACAGCGCCTTGAAGAAGCTATTGCCAGCCTACCGGCTACTAAGGATGGGCCGCACCTGGCAATCTCAACCGACGTCAGCGATCCGGGGCAGGTGGCGCAGATGGCCGAGCAGGTGATTGAACAGGCCGGCGTCCCGAACCTGCTGATCAATAATGCCGGGGTGGCGCACCCGGGCTACGTACAGGCGCTGGACCTGGAAATCTACCACTGGATGATGGATGTTAATTATTACGGGGCGGTGCACGTCACGAAAGCATTTTTGCCCGGGATGCTCGCCCGGCGCTCCGGCCATGTTGTCAATATTGCGTCCACGGCGGGCTTTGCGGGGGTGTTTGGGTACACGGCATATTGCGGTTCGAAGTTCGCACTGCGCGGCTTCAACGACGCATTGCGCGCTGAACTAAAACCGCACTGTCTCCATGTCTCGATCGTGTACCCCAGTGATACCGATACGCCCCAACTGGTTTACGACAACCTGCACAAACCACCTGAACTGGTAGAGATGGTCGCAACTCTCAATATGAATCCATATCCCGCCGAGGTGGTCGCCGGACGCATCCTGAAAGGCATCTCTAAGAAAAAGCAGGTGATCATCACCGATGCAGGCAACCGGGCACTTTATATCATCGTACACAACCTCAACATGGCATATTCTGTCCAGGATTTCCTGCTGAACCGAGCGCTAAAGAAACTCCATAAACAGCAGCAATGTGCTGAGTAATTTGTGATCCAGGGAAGCAATTTTATAACGTTGATAGAGGAGAGTTATCATGGATATTTTTGAGAAATGCCGTAATTACACGACGGCGCGCCAGATCATGGCTGCAGGGCTGTATCCCTACTTCATTCCCATGACCGGCAGCGAGGGGACGGAAGCGGATTTTCGCGGCCACCGCCTGATCATGTGCGGGTCGAACAATTACCTGGGACTGACCACCCATCCCAAGGTGCGCCAGGCGGCGATCGACGCCATCCATAAATTCGGCACGAGCTGCACCGGCTCACGCTTCCTCAACGGGACGCTGGAGATGCACGAAGAGCTCGAGCGCCAGCTGGCCGATTGGGTGGGCAAGCCGGCGGCGCTGGTCTTTTCGACCGGCATGCAGGTCAACCTGGGCACGATCAGCGCCCTGGTAGGAAGGGATGACATTGCTCTGCTGGATAAAGACGACCACGCCAGCCTGGTGGATGGGGCAAAGCTGAGCTGGGGAGATACCCGCCGCTTCCGCCATAACGATATAGACAGCCTCGACCACCTGCTGTGTGCTATCCCAGAAGAGAAAGGCAGGCTGGTGGTGGTGGATGGGCTGTTCAGCATGGGTGGGGATATCGCCCCGCTGCCGGAGCTGGTGGAGGTGTGCAAGCAGCACGGGGCGCGGCTGATGGTGGATGACGCCCATGCAATCGGCGTGCTGGGCGGCGGGCGAGGCACAGCGGCGCACTTCGGCCTGACGGACGGTGTCGACCTGATTATGGGTACCTTCAGCAAATCCTTTGCCTCACTGGGAGGCTTCATCGCCAGCGACGAGGACGTAATTCACTATATCAAGCACGTAGCACGCGCGCTGATTTTCAGCGCCAGCATCCCACCTTCCAATGCAGCGGCGGCATTAGCAGCCCTGGAAATTATGCGCACGGAGCCGGAGCGGGTAGCGCGCGTGAACCAGATCGGTGAGTACATGCGAAACAGTTACCAGAAAATGGGATTCAACACGGGTCCGTCGGTCTCGCCGATCATCCCGATCATCATTGGCGACGATACGCTCACCTTCCAGGTGTGGAAGCTGCTGTTTGAGAATGGGATCTTTGTCAACCCGGTGATCTCTCCCGGTGTACCCCCCGGGAACCAACTGCTGCGCACCAGCTATATGGCGACTCACACCGACGAGCAGCTCACACGCGTCCTGGAGACTTTCGAGCGGATCGGTAAACAGGTTGGCCTAATCTAAGCATCAACAGCGGAGCAACCGGGAACGGCATGTACATTCAGCGAGACTGGGAAATCCAGGTTGACGAGAAGCAGTACAGCGCCCTGATGGGCGTGGAATTCGAACGTGCCCGCCGAAAGCCGGGCTGGGAAGCTACCTTGCAGCAAGCCACCAGCGAGCTCAACCAGGCGATCCGCCCGGCAGTATGCTGGGAGCACTTCCCGGTGCGAGAGACACGGCACGAGAAGCTGGTGCTGGAGAACGGCCTGCGGCTGGGAGGGGGACCGGTGGTGCAGCTACTGGGCGGGGCGGAAGAGCTGATTGTCGCAGTGCTGACAGTGGGTGCGGGGGCCGACCGGGTAGTGGAGGCTGCACAGAGAGAAGGCAACTACCTGAAAGCCCTGCTAATGCACGACCTGGCGGCGATGGCAGTAGATCTGCTGCGCCAGCAATTTTGCAAGCAACTCGAAGAGCAAGCCAGCCAGCAGGGAAAGTATACCAGCACACCGATCTCACCGGGTGAAGCGACCTGGTCGATGGAAGACCAGGCGGTGATTTTCTCACTACTAGACACCGATCCGATCGGGGTCGAGCTGAATGATGCGCTGGTCATGGTGCCGATCAAGTCGCTGTCCTTAATCGTAGGGATGAGCACGCAGCCGGTGGGTATGTCGGGTGCAGACAACTGCAGCTACTGCACGATCCAGGAGCGCTGCAATTACCGGCGGCTGAGGTTAGCGGTGTAACAAGCCGTCCTCGACGGGACAGATCCTTCTCATGCTCTCTTCAGGTTGAGGTATGCCCCAAATGGTAGAATCGGG
>JAGDMX010000419.1 GCA_017860725.1 Chloroflexota bacterium
GTCGGTGTGTTGGTTTACCTGATCCTCTGGCAGCGCCGTGTGCAGTCCTACGAATTATGAGGTGACCGGATGGCTCAAGTAGCTGCCCAACATAAACCAATCGAAGCGCACTGGTGGTACCGCACTCGCCAGGCACTGCGGGCGTTTGCCCCACACATCGTCTTGTTCGGGTACATGCTGATCGCGCTCTTTCCGATCTACATGATCATCATGAACTCTTTTAAAGAACGCAATGCCATCTTCGGCGCGCCGTTTCAACTGCCGAATGCCGAGACGTTTAGCCTGATCGGTTACGAAACGGTGCTGCAGCGGGCTGATTTTATCACCTACTTCATTAACAGTATTGTGGTAACGGCTGCATCCCTGATACTAACTCTGCTGGTCGGCTCCATGGCAGCCTATGCGCTGGCGGAATACGGCTTCAAAGGCAATACCCTACTGGCTCTTTACCTGTCCATTGGCATTATGATCCCCATTCGGCTAGGCACCGTCGGCATCCTGCAAATGATGGTCAATTTAAGCCTAGTCAACACCCTGACCGGGTTGATCCTGGTTTATATCGCCCAGGCATTGCCGCTAACCGTCTTCATCCTGACCCAGTTCATGCGCCAGGTGCCGGTAGAACTGAAAGATGCCGCTCGCATCGATGGCGCCAGCGAGTACCGTATCTACTGGCTTATCGTGCCGCTCATTCGCCCAGCCCTGGGAGCGATCGGCATCTTCACCATGATCCCGATCTGGAATGACCTATGGTTTCCATTGATCCTGGCGCCCAGTACCAAAACTGCCACTGTCACCTTGGGTGTCCAGCAGTTCCTGGGTCAATTCGTCAGCGACTGGAACGCCGTGCTCTCCTCGCTAACCCTGGCGATGGTGCCGGTGCTGATCTTCTACTTTGTATTCTCCCGCCAGATGATCCGCAGCATCACCGCTGGGGCGATTAAGTAATAACCTTGAGGAGCGAACCTATGAAAGTTGGAATAGCCGGAGCAGGCTTCATGGGCACTACCCACGCCGCCGGTTGGAAAGAAACCGAGGCGGAAATGATTGGGGTGGTAGCAGAAACCGTGGAAGAAGCCGCCGCTCTGGCTGCACAATATGGAGTAGAAATATATCCGGATCTGGCAGCGATGCTGCCAGATATTGATGTTGTGGATATCTGCACCCCAACGCACCTACACCACGCGATGGTCTTGCAAGCCGCCGCTGCCGGTAAACACATCATCTGTGAAAAACCGCTGGCGCGCGCCACTGCCCAGGGGCAGGAGATGATCCAGGCCTGTCGAAAGGCAGACGTTCGCCTGCTGGTGGCGCATGTCGTGCGTTTCTTCCCGGAATATGCCCTGGCAAAGGCTGCTGTGGCCGAGGGACAGATCGGCCGCCCGGGCGTCCTGCGCCTGCATCGCGGCAGCTACCGCCCCAAGAAACCGGTGGGTAACTGGTTCCTGGATGAGGCCAAATCGGGTGGGATTTTAATGGATCTGATGATTCATGATTATGATTACGCCCGTTGGATTGCCGGTGAAGTTGAAACTGTCTATGCCCGGCGGGTCACAACCCAACATCCACAAGCGCCGATTGATTATGGCCTGGCAATTCTGACTCATAGAACCGGCGCCTTATCTCATATTGCTGGCGCCTGGGCTTATCCCCCACCGACCTTCCGCACGCGCATGGAGCTTGCTGGAGACAGCGGGTTGATCGAGTTCGACTCGGACGTTACCGCCCCTATCCAAAACTTGATCCTGCGCACGGGTGGCAGCAACGCCCCGGACGTCGCACTGCCAGGAAGCCCGGTCAGCGAGAGCCCGTACACCACGCAAATCAAAGAATTCTATGCGAGCCTGATCGACAACCGACCATCGCGCGTCACCGCCGAAGATGGCCTGGCAGCCGTACAAATCGCAGAGGCCGCTATTCAGTCGGCCGCCAGTGGTCAGCCGGTTCGTCTGGAAGCTCTTCCGGAGGTGTGGGGATGAACACATCAGCCAAAATCAAGATAGGGATCCTCAGCTTTGCCCACCATCACGGAGAGGCATATATTCATAATCTGCGCAATCAGCCTCAGGCCGAACTGATCGGGGTAGCGGATGATGACCGGCAGCGCGGCAAGCGCATCGCCAACCTGAATGGAGCACGCTTCTTCAGCTCCTATGAGGAATTGCTGGAGGCCGGACCGGACGGTGTAATTATCTGCACCGAGAACAACCGCCACCGCCCGCTGGTTGAGATGGCTGCCTCCAGAGGAATCAGTGTGTTGTGCGAAAAACCGCTGGGCACCACCCAGGAGGATGCCCAAGCGATTGTTAACTCCTGCGATCAGGCCGGTGTGCTGTTGATGACAGCCTTCCCTATGCGCTTCAGTGCTCCCGTTCTGGCGGTAAAAGCTTCCCTGGATGGCGGGGAGTTCGGCCGGGTCTATTGTTTCAATGCGACCAATCAAGGCGAGCTGCCTACCAAGCACCGCAAGTGGTTTGTCGACCCTGTTCTGGCGGGCGGCGGTGCGTTAATGGATCACACCGTCCACCTGGTGGACTTGATGCGCTGGTTCCTGGGTAGTGAAGTGAGCGAGGTGTATGCTCAGACCAACCGCATCTTCCATGCCAACGAGGTCGAAGTCGAGACTGGCGGATTAGAGATGATCACCTTCCAGGACGGCACCTTTGCTTCAATCGACTGTAGCTGGTGCCGGCCATCTTACTGGCCCACCTGGGGCGGGTTAACTTTCGAGATGGTCACCGAACGCGGCGCAGTGGTTGTAGATGCCTTCCGCCAGAACCTGGTGGTTTACCGCCACGACTGGCAGCGCGCCGGCTGGGCATATTGGGGCTCGGATAGCAACCTGGCGATGGTCACCGAGTTTGTTGAGGCGATTCGCACCCAGCGCCCAGCGTGTGTCACCGGCGTAGACGGCCTACGTGCCGTCGAAGTCACCCTGGCTGCCTACCAATCTGCCAGCAGCGGGCTGCCCGTTCGTTTGCAATAGCGTATCCGCCCACAAATCATGGCACGGACGATCACTCTCGCTGTCACCCAAATGGCCTGTTCCTGGGATATGGAAGGCAATCTCCATGCTGCCGAAGACCTGGTGCGGGAAGCCGCAGCCCGCGACGCACAGATCATCTTGCTGCAAGAGCTTTTCGCAACTCCCTACTTCTGCAAGGATCAAAAAGTCGAGTACTTCAAATTAGCCCACCCGGTAGAAAACCACCCAGTAATCCGGCGCATGCAGACGCTCG
>JAGDMX010000072.1 GCA_017860725.1 Chloroflexota bacterium
CGGTGAGACTGTCTGGGAGAAGATGGCGGGCACCGGCCACGAAAGGTTCGACTCCAGCTGGCCAGCTTTATACGTCGGACCGAACGAGGCCCTTTACGTCGGCCTGTACGGCGGGCTCGCCGCCATCCGGGACGCGCCCTGAACTCTATCCAGGTCGCGGGGCCCTGGGAGCAACCTGCGGACAACACCCAAGTGGAATTTGGGCGGCACCAGCCGCCCAAATTCCACAAGGCACGATATAAAGAAATAGTTATACTTTGTAATAATCGCAGATTATGAGTCTGTCTAAATTGTCATTGCCAGTCGTCGAGTTATGACGAACTAATTCCGGTCGACCATTTGGGCGCGGGTAGTGTATGAAAGCTGTGGCAGTGACGCACCACATAATTGACTCAGATTGGTTATGCCTGTACAATAAAATTGCAGAACTACCTCCAACAAGAAACCACATCATCCTGCATCATCAGTCTCTATAACCAGGAATGGTCAACTACCTTGGACTTATAGGTTCATTCATGACCGGTCATCTATGACCATAAACTACGCCTATACCCCCGAAATCTGGCCGTCTGTCTTCACCGTCCTGCTATTGATCGCGCTGGCTGTCTACAGTGGTCGCCGGCGCAGCGTGCCGGGGGCGCTGCCGTTTATGATTGCCGGCCTATTCGCCGCTGCGTGGGCGGCCGGCTCCGTCATGGAAGTTGCCGCCGTGGATTTACAGACCAAGATAACCTGGTTCAAATTCCAGGGCGCCTGCCAACTGCCCGCTGCCACCGCTATCACCTGCTTCGCCCTGGAATATGCCTGGCCCGGGCGCTGGCTGACGCGCCGCAACCTGGTCCTGCTATCCATACCATGCGTGCTGGCTGTGGGAATAATCCTGACGAACGATCTCCATCACCTGGCATGGCGCGGGTTTGCGTTTGATGGCACAATTATCCCGTTGCGTGGCCCGGCCAACTGGTTTTTCTTCGTTTACGGATATGGGTTGGCGATCGTCAATATTATCGTCTTTACCTGGCTGTTCATCCGTTCACCGCAACACCGCTGGCCGGCGGCGATCATGATCGCCGGCCAGTTCGTGGGGCGGCTGCTCTACCTGCTGGAAGCGGCCAAGGTACTCCCATCTGGCCTGCCCTTCAACGTACCCCCGATCGCATTCGAGTATCTGCTCTATGCTATCGCCTTATTCGGTTTCCGTATCTTCGATCCTATCTCACTGGCTCGCCAGGCAGTGATCACCCAGATGCACGAGGGCATGTTGGTGGTTGATCTCGAAGGACGGGTGGCCAGCCTGAACCCGGCCGCAGCTGCCATTCTAGGATACCCGGCCAAGCGCTTGATCGGCCGCCCGGTCCAGGAATTGCTGCCTGCCTACAATGATCTGGCTACTGATCTCCAGAAAGCAGGGGCAAGCCAGATTGAGCTGAACCTTGGGACCGGTTCCGAAATCCGTTATTATCAATTAGAAGCTTCGTCCTTGAAGGACTGGCGCGGATTGGAAGCTGGTTGCCTGCTGTTGCTACATGATGTGACCGTACAGAAACAGACCCAGGCGCAGCTCCTGGAGCAGCAGCGCGCCCTGGCGATTCTGCATGAACGCGAGCAGTTGGCGCGCGAGCTACATGACAGCACCGCCCAGGTGCTGGGATATGCGGGCTTTCAATTGGAAGTGGTCCACGATCGCATCGTGGACGGGCAGGAGGCTGTCTCTGCGGGGCGGATTGCGGACGTCCATATCGACCTGGTGGAGGCTGGGAGCCAGCTTACGCGCCTGAGCAGTATCGTAGAAGAGGCGCACGCCGACATACGCGAGTATATTCTCAACCTGAGCCTGGCACCGTCAGATCAGCGACCGTTTTTCGCGACCCTCCGGCATTATCTGGATGGCTTCAGCCAGAATTACGGCATCCAGACCGGATTATCGATTGGGCCAGAGGTAGACGAGGGGCAGTTTGACCCCGAAGTGCAGATGCAACTGTTCCGCATCATCCAGGAAGCGCTTTCCAACGCCCGCAAACACGCCAGGGCAAGCTATGTGCAAGTATCCTTTGAAAAGCAAGATCAACCGGTGCATATCCGAATCCAGGACAATGGGCAAGGATTTAGCCCAGCATCTATGAAGGGTGATGGAAATGGTCATTTCGGTCTGCGCTTCATGCGCGAGCGGGCTGAACAGATGGGCGGCAACTTGCGGGTAGAGTCCGTTCTTGGAGAAGGAACGTGCGTTGAGGTGGAAGTGCCATGCGCATACTGATCGTCGATGATCATGCGTTGCTGGTGGAGGGGCTGTGCAACCTGCTGGTGTCGCGTGGTTTCGATGTGGTGGGAACCGCCGGCGACGGGCGAGAAGGAGTGGAACAGGCGCTGCGGCTGGAGCCCGACCTGGTGCTGATGGACATCAGCATGCCACGCTGCGATGGATTGACCGCCACCCGCCTGATCAAAGCTCAGCGACCGGATATGAAAATTGTTATGCTCACCACCTCCGCGGAAGACGAAGACCTGTTCGAAGCGATCAAGAGCGGAGCGTGCGGCTACCTGCTCAAAAGTACCAGAGGGGCAGCCTTTATCGAAGCGCTGCACGGGTTGGAGGAAGGCATCCCGCCCTTTTCCCCTGGGCTGGCTGCGCGGCTACTGCGCGAGTTTGCCCACCTGTCTGAGATGGGGAGAGAGGGAGATGCGGTGAAGGGGAAACATGGAGAAGCTGCGAGGGTGCAGCTAACCGAGCGCCAGACTGAGGTGTTGCGGCTGGTTGCCTCCGGTTTGACGTACAAAGAAGTGGGGGAGAAGCTGTCGTTGAGCGATCACACTGTGCGCTACCATATGAGTGAGATCATGGAGATGCTGCATCTGGACAACCGTAGCCAGGTTATTGCCTATGCAGGCAAACTGGGATTGGAAACGAAAGAAGAATAAACCCTGACTGCCACAAGTGATAGTCCGCGAGGCGCTCGCGGACTATCACTTTTTTAGCACATGTGTCATTGTGGAGCCCCGATCTTTTTGCTATGCTGTATGTATGATGGAAAAGAGGCAGCGGGTCATTTTGTTCGGAGATTCTTTAATCCTGGCGGGGGTACGAGCCAGCTTGGAGGCCAACCCGGGCATCGAAACCCTTACCCTGGATCAACCCCTGGACGGACCGCTTGAAGAACTCCACCGCTTGCGCCCAGCCGCTGTAATTTTCGATCTTAGCGCGGTCCAGCTCGATTCCCTGCTCTCGCTTTTACAGCAGCCCGATTTGCTGCTGATCGGCATCGATCCGGAAACCCACCAGGTGCTGGTGTGGTCTGGTAAGAAAGCATCCGCGGAAGCGGCGACCGATTTGGTCAATGTTATCCCGACGAATTCCATCTGGAGAAGGAGGTGATCTAATCTCTCAAACCAACCAATGTAAGTAAAGTATCTGTTATAGAAATGGATCATCGGCAAGTTATGGAAAAAAAGGAGAAAACAGCATGAAAACCTCAATAAAACTCAGTACCCTTACAGCATTGGTTGTGGGGATGCTCATCCTGGGGACCGGACTGCCTGCGTATGCCAGTGAAACGGTCACCCCAATTCCATCGGAAGGTCAGACCTCGCTGCCAGACTACGTCGGGGCGCCGGCGAAGGCGCACCCAACCGCAAACTCCGGGGTCCCACAGAACCCACTCCTGTGGCCCAATCCGTTCAATAGCGTTCATGATGATCCTTGGAACAGCGACGTTGTCGACATCCCAGGCCCGCTGGGCCGTGATCCGGTCATTTTCTCCTCGACGCTGGTCGACGCGCGTCGATACAAAGACCCCTTGTCGGATATGTTTGAATGCGTCGGCACGACCTTCACCAGTCAGGGCCATATGATTGCGTCCTGTTTCGGCAAGGATGAAGCCAGCGTAGTTCTGCTCGACCCGGAGACGTTGGAGGTTTACGACACCTATCTCGTACCGGTGACAATACCGGAGGACGTAGACAGCGCCCAGCTGTCCACCATCATGAACGGCTTGTCTGCCTCCTACATCATTTATGACAAGCAAGAACGATTTTACATCTCGATTAAAGGCAACAAGATCATTGCCCTGGTCGAAGGCGATTCCGGAACAAGCCCCAAGCTCGAGCTCGTTCAAGAGTATGACATGAACCAGTGGGTTCAAGAGGGAAACCGCATTTCCGGGTTAGCTATGGACTGGCAGGGACGGATTTGGTTCTACTTATCGGGCGCACAGGAAACTTCAAATTCCCCCTCAGTACCTGGAGCCGTCTATGTACTCGACCCGGCTTTGTACCCGGAAGATGCCGCCATTAAGTCCTACACCTTCGATAAGTACGGCCAGGACGAGCAGATCCGCAATTCGATGGCGATCACGACAAGCGGGGTTTACATCGTGACTTCGAAGAATATGTACCGGATCGGATTCGACTTTGAGGGAGAGTTGCGGGCGGTGTGGAAGGAGGAGTACAAAAACGCCGGGTACACCAAGCCGGGGCAGTACAACGCTGGCTCCGGCACGACCCCGACCATCCTCGGTGAAGGCAAGTACGTCGCAATCACGGACAACGACGACCCATGGATGCATGTTGTGGTGTACAGGACCGATGCACCGCCGCTGGCTCCCAACGAAAAGCGAATCGTCTGCGAGGTGCCGGTGTTCCAGTTCGCCGAGGGCGGCGCCCTCGACAACTCGCTGCTCGGATCGCGGCTCTCAATGATCGTCGAGAATAACTATGGCTATGAGTTCAACTTTGATACCCTGGCAGTCAAAGACAGTGAACCGGGCTTCGAACGCATCGACATCGATCCAAATGGGACAGGCTGCACGAAGGTCTGGGTAAACACTCAGATCGCCTCCACCTCGTCGGCGAAACTGTCCACCCGGACCGGGCTGATCTATACCTATGCCCGGCAGTACGATGATCAGAACGATGTTTGGGTGTATTACTGGACCGCGCTCGACTTCCGTACCGGTGAGGTAGTCTGGCAGAAAATGGCCGGTACCGGGCATACCCGGTTTGACGCTTTCTGGCCGGCTCTTATCGTCGGACCGAACGAGACGCTCTACGTAGGCATGCTGGGTGGGCTCGCCGCCATGAAAGACACGCCCTGACCCCTGTCTAGGACCTGGGACCCTGAGAGCAACCGGCGGACAACACACAAGGCACAATATAAAGAAATCGTTAAATTTTGTGTTGAAAACGGTGAATCCGTTTTCAACACAAAATTTAACCTTATCAATTATTAAATGGTCGACCTGCAGGAATACAGGGAGCGCGAGCTGTCACTGGCTCTTCGCCCAGGCGGCGGTCGAAGTTGGCGGGCTTGGATTGGGCGCCGTGATCACAATCCTTGCCACCACTGTGCTCGCCGTTGTGACCGGCATCCTGCTGGCCAGCTTGA
This sequence comes from Chloroflexota bacterium, assembly GCA_017860725.1. Taxonomy (GTDB): domain Bacteria; phylum Chloroflexota; class Anaerolineae; order Anaerolineales; family UBA4823; genus CTSoil-045. The sequence goes on from JAGDMX010000072.1 coordinate 5,381, forward strand.
TCGCAGTCTTGGGACTTTTTGTAATTCCTGTTCAGCGGCGCAGAGCTAAGTCAGAGCTGCGTGATAAGGTCGCTGCATTGCGCGAGCAACTGGTCCAGACTCTCAGACGACCTTTGGTACCCATGGTAAATTCCTTTCGTTTTCTTGGCAACGAAACTTCCAACTCTTCCGTCCACGGGGGCCGAAATCCACATAATTTCAAAATAGCGGCTTAACAATTTCTGAACAAGTCCTTGATATCCTTGGGAATAGATCCAGTGAGGATCCAATCTAAACAAGAACCAGGAGAAATAGGATGAAAAGCAAGAAATTTGTAAGTATGCTGATGTTGGGCGTCCTGGCGGCAACCGTCGCCTTTGGCGGCATAGCCTACTAATACGCCAGCGCTCAAACCCAGACCCCAGTGGCCCAGACCAGTGCCGGCAGCTCTACCTCTACCCGGCCCGATAAAGGAATGCCAGGCGGTATGGATAGCCAATACCTGGCCAAAGCACTGGGAATAACCGTCGACGAATTAACCGCCGCGTACCAGAAGGCAAACGAGGCCGGGCTGGCCAAGGCGGTCGAGCAAGGTCTGATCACTCAAGCCCAGGCTGACCAGTTCAAGGCGAACGGCGCAAACATGCCCTTCGGTGGACGTGGCGGTGGTTGGCTGAAAGAGAGTAATATCGACTTTGAAGCGCTCCTGGCCGATAGCAACGCCAATGACTTTGGCATGGGCTTCGCTGGTTTTGGCGGTGGTCATGGCGGCCATGGTGGTCATGTTGGGCCAGGTGGTTTTGCCCCCAATGGGTCGACAGCCCCGCAGGCGCCCGCCACTACACCCAATAATGATGCGGCAGCCCCACAGGCGCCCAGCGCGGTCCACTATGAGTGTCTTCTTGGTGGCCAACCCTATGATACACTCCTGGCGGCGGGGGGTCGAACCAGGCGAAGGTGTATTCCATCCAAAACGGAGCGGTGGTCGGCATGCCCGTGTCGTTCGGAACAGTTTCCGGACGGCCTTTCCTGGGAGATCTAGGTGGGACTTATATCGCGCTAGCCTGGTGCGCAGAAAATCCTGGTGTTCCCTTTGTCTCCAAGATGAATAAAGCGACCGCCGGGCGGGCAATTTGGCAATTAGCACTTGAGGTGGGTAGAGTATAATCAAGACTAATGAAATCTGAAATATCAACAATTACCCAGCACGGTTATCTTGTCATTGCTGACATCTCTGGCTACACATCATTTGTGGCACAGACAGAGTTGGAGCACTCGCAGGAGATTCTCGCGGAACTGCTCGAACTGCTGATGGAAAAGTTCCAGCCGCTGATGACCATCTCCAAACTCGAAGGCGATGCGATCTTTGCCTATGCTCATGAAGCCATGTTTCCACGCGGTGAGACATTGATTGAGTTGATCGAGTCGATATACGTGGCATTCCGTGATAAGCAGGTTTCGATGAAGCTGGCAACCACCTGCAAATGCAATGCTTGCCGAAATATTCCAACCCTTGATTTGAAATTCTTCGCACACTGCGGCGATTACTTTGTTCAACAGGTTATGAATACGCGCGAACTCGTTGGCTCAGACGTGAACTTGATCCATCGCCTTACAAAAAATCACGTTAGCGAAACGACAGGCTGGCGTGCATATATTATGCTGACCGAGCAATGCCTGAATCATCTCCAATTGAATCTTGAAGATGCCTACATTCAAATGGAAACTTATGAACATTTGGGGGAGATAAAAACCTACAATATTGACCTGCACAAACGCTATCAGGAGATCACGGACGAACGCCATATCATGATCGACGAAAAAGATGCTGACTTTGTTCTCGAAGTTGATTTTTCCACGCCCCCGCCTGTGACCTGGGATTGGCTCCAGGATCCAGCGAAGATCAACCAGTGGGGAGATGGCCGTACGCGCTGGTTTAATGGCGATAGACCCAAAGGTCGCACCGGCAAAGGCGCGAGCAACCATTGTGCTCACTCGAAAGGCGTTAGCACCAAGGTGACGCTCGATTGGCGCCCCTTTGAATATTCAACCCACGACTCTTTTAAGAATGGCAAAAAGGTTTTTGCTGAGACGATTCGCCTCGAACCATTACCCGATGGCGGAACGCGTCTGCATGATGTCATTCAGGTGCCATCCCTTCACATCTTGCCGCAAATGCTTCGTCGCACCGTAGCGCAATTCATTATGAAGATGCTGAAGTATGATCAGTTCATGAAAAAAGCGATGCAAATGGCTGGCGAAGAATTTGCGAAGACCAAGAGTGAATAATCGCCCGGCGAGCTGGTCGTACCGCAGGCGAGCCGGGATTCGCGATCACTTCGGAATCACCTTTAAGGTGACCACTTCGGTTGGCAGAGCCACGTCGTCCGCGCTGGTCTCGAAGTTGTAGGTGACAGTCGGGTGGGGGCTGTGATGGGCGTCCCGACCAGGCTGAGCGAATTGTACTTTACGCCTACGAAGAGGACCGCGCCAGCCGTAGCTCCGGTCACGTTGAGCGTAACTGTCCCGGTCGCCGGGTCGTAGCTCACTATATATTCGAGTGCTCTTATCGCGCTGATCTGGCTCACAATCAGACGGAAGGGGAGACCGGATTGGGATTGGCGATTGCCAGATCACTGGTCGAAGCCCTGGGCGGCAAGATCAGCGTCGAGAGCCAGTTGGGAGTGGGCACAACGTTCACAATTGTGCTGCCGGTTCAGCGTGTGTGATTCATAGAAATCGTTTCAATTTTCTGAACTCGTTCACCAGGGATACTGCTTTTACAACCCCGGGGATTATTTTTCCCGAAGATTTGCCGTTGCTTCTCGAGCGGCTGCCAGATCGTACTCAGCGCCGATCTCTTTCAGGATGGATTCAGCCTGGAGAAGCTGTTCGCGATTGCGCAGGCGGCGGCCGGCTTCCAGATGGACCGTGCCCTCTATATAACGTTCGCCAGTGCGGTGGGCTTCTGCCAAGGCTTTCTGCCACCACTTCCGGGCTACCCCAGGTTTCCCCCGCAGCCACTCGTAACGCCCACGGAACATCAAAGCGTCTGGCAGGGACGGCCGGTTAATATTGGCAGACTTCAGCGCCTCCCGGCAGCTCTGGCGCGCTTTTTTCAACCAGTCTTGCCTGATCTTGCCGGTAGAATTTTCAGCGGCCATCAAGTAGGTTTCTGCGACACCTTCATAGACGTAAGGTTTGTTCACCCAAACCTTATGCGCCGTTAAAATTACCTGGCTGGTTTCTGCAACCAGTAAAGCCCGCTCCAGCTCCCCTTTAATCAGATAGCAACGTGCCAGCCATGACCCGGCGCCGGCTTGAGTGGAGTAGTCAGGCACTTCTTCAGCAACTTCGATGGAGCGCCGCGAACTGGCAATCGAGTCATCGATCCGACCCAGTCGCTTCTGGGCCGCGCCAAGCCCAAACAATCCCCAGGTGATCAGCTGCCGGTCAGAACCTTCTTCGCCAATGGCAATGATCTCTTCACTGGTTTCGACAGATTCGACAAGC
>JAGDMX010000073.1 GCA_017860725.1 Chloroflexota bacterium
CACCTGGTTCACGAGCGCACCGGTGCGATCGTCTACAACTTTTACATCGACATGCGGACTACCGCCAAAGCATATGACGAATTCTACCAGCGAGTGATGGAAGAAGGCACGCACTTCATACGCGGTAAGGTGGCCGAGATCACCGATGCAACCTACAAACCGGGCGAAAAAGGCAAGCTCATCATTCAGGTAGAAGATACATTGATCGGCAAGCAGCGCCGCATCCCTGTCGATATGGTGATCTTATCTTCCGCGCTAGAGCCACGCGCCGACCACAAACAAACCGCCCATCTCTTTGGGCTGGCATGCAGCTCCGATGGATGGATGATCGAGCGTCACCCCAAGCTGGATCCGGTAGCGACTGTCACAGAAGGCATCTTTATCGCAGGATGTGTCCAGGGTCCGAAGGACATCCCTGCCTCGGTTGCCCAAGGGGCAGCCGCAGCGGCACGCGTGATTGGAAAAATCCAGCAGGGAGAGATTTCCCTGGAACCCATCAAAGCCAGTGTCGATCAAGAGAAGTGCTCCGGCTGCCGGATATGCAATAACCTGTGCCCCTTTAATGCCATCCTCTTCCATGAAGACCGGATGGTCACCGAAATCAACCCGGCGCTTTGCCAGGGTTGCGGCACCTGTGTAGCGGCCTGCCCGGCCGGCGCTATCAGCGGAACAGGCTTCAGCAACGAGCAGATACTGGGCCAAATTGAAGGGCTGTTGATGCTCAATGTCAACCCCCTGCAAAGAGTGCCCGCCTGATCACGGAGGACGAACATGAGCGAACAAGAAACATTCGAACCCGTAATCATCGGCTTCACCTGCAACTGGTGCAGCTATCGCGCTGCCGACATGGCAGGTACAGCCCGGATAAAGTATCCGCCCAATGTGCGATTGATCCGCTTGATGTGCTCTGGCAGGCTAGATCCCACTTTTGTGCTCAAAGCATTCTCTGGCGGGGCGGATGGCGTATTAATTACAGGCTGTCACCCCGGCGAGTGCCACTATATCGAGCAAAATTATAAAATGTTGCGCAGATACCTCTTGCTCAAGCGCGTTTTGGGCGGGATGGGCATCGAACCAGATCGACTCAAGCTCGTATGGGCCAGTGCGGCAGAAGGTGTCAGACTTGCTAACGAAATTACCAAACTGGTCGAAGAGATTAGAGCGCTTGGCCCCTTGAACTGGCCTCAATGGCAAATGGGCAACGGTCACCATGCAATGGAAGTATCTCAACCAGAGGAGGTGACAGCATGAGCACGAATGGCAAACCAAAGTTTGCAATGTACTGGGCGGCTTCCTGCGGTGGCTGCGAGATTGCTGTGCTCAATATAGGTGAAAAGATCCTGGATGTGGATGCGAACTTCGATGTAGCTTTTTGGCCGGTTGCCATGGACGCCAAATACAAAGATGTCGAAGCCATGCCGGATAAGTCGATCCTGCTTACACTTTTTAACGGCGGTATCCGTAATAAAGAGAATGAGGAAATCGCCCATTTACTGCGGCACAAGTCGCAAATCCTGGTGGCGTTTGGATCGTGTGCCTCCGAAGGCTGTATCCCGGGTTTGGCAAATTTGAGCAGTACACAGGATATCTACAAAACCGTTTATCACACCGTTTCGACGGAAAATCCCGCCAATTTCGAGCCACAGTACGAGTACGAAATGCCGGAAGGTATCCTCTACACGCCCGAGTTTTACCCGGTATTAAAGACCCTGGATCAGGTAGTTCCGGTAGATTACTACATGCCTGGGTGCCCGCCTGAATCTCACCAGATCGCGGCGGTTGTGGAGTTGGTGATTAAGGTATTGCACGGGGAGGCAACCCTACCACCTGCCGGGGCAACAATCGGCGCCGGGGTTTCAACGGTTTGCGACGATTGTCCTCGCCAGCGAAATGTCAAGACCATCAAAGAGTTTGTCCGTATTCAGGAGGTTAATTCGATCGATCCTGAACTTTGCCTGCTGGAACAGGGTATACCCTGCAATGGTCCGGCCACCCGCAATGGCTGCGGTGCTCTTTGCCCCACCGCCAGCGCCCAATGCATAGGCTGCTACGGTCCGGCGGAAGGTGTGCTTGATTACGGCTCGAGGCTGGTCACGGCTTTTGCCTCTGTAATCGACTCTAACGATCCCGACGAGATTAATCGCATCCTCGACGGCATTCCCGATCCGGTGGGTCAATTCTACCGTTTCAACCTGGCCGGTTCTCTGATGCGTGCCGGGAAACCTGCCTGGCAGGGCAATGGCTCGCATTAGGAGGAGGCATTCATGAGTACCCGTATTACAATTGATCCTATCACTCGCCTGGAAGGGCACGGCCGGATTGAAATCTTCCTCAATGAAGAAGGCAATGTAGCGAACACTTATTTCCAGATACCGGAGCTGCGCGGTTTCGAGCGTTTCTGTGTAGGACGCCCGGTGGAGGAGATGCCGCTCCTGACCAATCGAATCTGCGGCGTTTGCCCGGAAGCACACCATATGGCAGCTGCCAAAGCCGCGGATGCCGTTTACCATGTTGAACCACCGCGCACCGGTAAATTGCTGCGGGAGCTACTCTATTCCGGCTTTTACTTTACCGACCACACGACCCACTTCTATGCTCTCGCCGGTCCGGATTTTGTCATGGGCCCAACTGCTCCTGTTGCTGAGCGCAACATCCTGGGAGTGATTCACAAGGTTGGACTGGAGATTGGCGGTAAAGTAATCCAGGCCCGCAAGTACGGCCATCACATTGTCGAGATCATTGGCGGTCGCAAAGTTCACCCATGTACATCGATCCCCGGAGGCCTTACCAAAGGTATCACCGAAGAACAACGCGTAGAGATTGAGCAAATGGGCCACTGGGCTATCGAATTTGCGCAATTTAGCCTGCAGCTCTTTAGCGATATCGTTTTGGGCAATAAAGAATATCTAGATCTGATTCTGGGTGATATTTATACCCACCAGACCTATTCGATAGGCCTGGTGGATGAAAACAACAAGGTCAATTTCTACGACGGCAAAGTTAGCGTCGTTGCCCCAGATGGAGAGCGCATCGGTAAATACGCGCCTAACGAGTATACCGATTGGATTGCCGAACGTGTCGAACCCTGGACCTACTTGAAGTTTCCCTATCTCAAGAAGGTTGGCTGGAAGGGTTTTGTGGATGGCAAAGACTCAGGCGTGTACTTCGCCACACCGCTTTCGCGATTGAACGCCTCCGATGGCATGACCACACCCTTAGCCCAGGAGCAATACGAGAAGTTCTATGCGACCCTGGGCGGCAAACCAGTGCATCAGCGCCTGGCAATCCATTGGGCGCGGCTCATTGAGCTCCTCTACGCGGCAGAGAGAATTGTTGAGCTGGCAACCGATCCAGAGATTACCTCACCAAATTTCCACACTGTTCCCACCGCCACGCCCACCGAGGGTGTCGGCATTGTGGAAGCCCCACGCGGCACCTTGACGCACCACTATAAAACTGATGAGCGCGGTATCTTAACGGAGGTGAACCTGATTGTCGGTACGACCAATAATTACGCACCCATCAGCATGTCAATCAACAAAGCAGCCCGCAGCCTGATACATAATGGTTCGGTTGTGACTGAAGGCATGTTGAATATGGTCGAGATGGCATTTCGTGCTTACGACCCATGCTTTGGGTGCGCCACCCATTCCCTGCCGGGGCAAATGCCGCTCGAAGTGACAATTCGCGATGCCAATGGTGAAACCGTGGAAGTACTGAGGCAACACTGTTAACTTCGTCAATCTGCAGGGGCAAGGGCACCAATCTTGTTGGAATGTTCTTGCCCCTACAGGTTAGCCCAGCATACCAACAGGTGATCACTTAATGAGTACATTAGTTGTTGGATTAGGTAATCCGATTCTCGGAGACGATGGAGCCGGCTGGCGAATAGCCGAAGCAGTAGCCTGCAGGCTGCCCATCCAAAGCGGATGCGTCACTGAAGCCGGCCAGAGCTACTCACCGGAGGATCAATCCGTCTCAGTCGAATGCCTGGGGGTAGGTGGATTGAGCTTGATGGAACACATGATCGGCTACGACCGAGCGATCCTGGTCGACACGATTCTGACTGGAAAACACGCCACCGGAACGATATACTGTTTTCCATTACATGAGCTACCTGATCTAAAAACCGGTCACCTTAGCTCAACTCATGATACGACATTACAGAACGCACTACAGGTCGGTCAATCCATGGGGGCAGTTCTCCCGGATGAGATAACAATCGTTGCCGTGGAAGCGCGCTGCGTCTATGACTTTTCTGACGAGTTAACACCACCGGTTGCGACTGCAGTTCCTATTGCGGTTAAAATGATTATGGAGTTACTAAAATGATATCCCCAGAAACATTAAGACGCTACCCATATTTTGGCACCCTAAGCCCTGCCCAACTTGAGGCAATTGCTGACGTTGCAGAAGAAATATCCTTTGAAAAAGGAGCAACGATTTTTGAAGAATCCCATCCCGCCAATAAGCTCTATCTTTTGGTGAATGGTAGTATTGATTTCTTTTATAAATCGGAAGAAGAGTTTTATCCGAAATCCCGGAAGGAATTCTCTGTCGGTGAAGTCAACCCAGGTGAGCCTTTTGGGCTGGGTGCACTGCTAGACCCGTATATATTTAATGCTACTGCACGTGCCGCCCAAAGCAGCCAAGTTTTGGAACTCGATGCGGTTGCATTACGTACATTGTTTGAAAAAGATCAAGATTTGGCGCTACGCCTAGTGATCCAAACAGCCAAAGCGCTTATGGCACGTCTCAGCGCTGTTCGAGTTCAGCTCGCTGCCGCGTGGGCATAAACCGAACCCATCTATCGACATTGTACTCAATACCTTTTATCTCGGATTAAATTATGGTGACCAAAGAAGATTTAGTATTCAGACAAGTTGTGACCTTGCGCGATGGCGCGAGAGTACTGCTTCGTCCCTTGATTAAGGAAGATAAGCAGGCTCTACTGGATTTATTTGTCCCCACCCCTTATGAAGAACGCCGGCATATGCGCCACGACGTAAATAATCCGGAAATTGTCGCAGAGTGGGCAGATCATATCGACTATGATAAAGTCTTTCCCATTGTGGCAGTTGTTGGAGACCGGATTGTTGGACAAGGCACATTACACTTTGGACAGGGTCCTGCCCGCCATCGCGCAGAATTAAGGGTATTCATGGCCAAGGATTTCCGCCGGCGAGGGCTGGGCACCAAATTGATCCAGGCTTTAGTCGAACAAGCAAAGCGACGTAACATCTTCTTACTCGAAGTACAGGTAATCCGAGATTTAGTGACCGATGTCAAAGCCATGCAGAAAGCCGGATTCGAGCCGGTATGCACTTTTGAAGATTACTACATGCTACCGGATGGTGAGCTGCGCGATATCGTTCACTTGCTACTGCGCTTACGTCACACCGAAGACGAATTTTAAGTCCAAGCCTCTACTACCCCATTCAATCGGCATTTCGTGGAGATCTGGGTACTTTTAATAGCACTCATATCTCCACGATTTTATGATCATTCAAGCGGATAAATCCTGAAAAAAGACCTCCAGACTTCGGAAACATGTCGCACTAAGTTTGTGTCCGACAAAATCCTCGCAATAATCCACCTGCGCACCTGCCCGTGTTAGCAATTCAGCCGCCTGTCTGGCTTTCTCAACTGGCACCAATTCATCCTGCGTCCCGTGCGCCAGCAAAACAGGCACGTTGCGTAATGGCTCCTGGGCAATATATTGATCTGCATCTGTTGGAAGAAAACCGGATAATCCGGCAATAGCCCGCACAATCTCCGGGTGAAGCAACCCGAACGTAAATGCCATTGCCGCGCCTTGACTGAATCCGATCAGTTGAAGCGGCCGATCACTAACCTGGCTACCTCGTGCCAGGGTGAAATCTATTTCGGGGAAATATTCTGGTGTCAGCACCTTAAGTAAGGATTCTACTGCTGGATATAAGTCGTTTACAGTCGGCCATATTCCCTGCCGGTGGGGATGCCAGGCATACCCACCAAATGGTGCCGGGACTATCCCACGTGGAGCCAACAGCCAATAATTGGTTGGAAGGCGTTTGGCAAATATCCACATGGCATTTTCATCTCCCGTCCAGCCATGCAGCATCAGGATTGCTTTTCTCCCGCCTGCACTTGTCGGTGGCCTGACACGAAAAGTGATGTTACCAACGGATACTAACCGGGTATTTTCGTTCATCTGTTCATTCGCGGTTTGCACGCCTCACTAACCATGAAATCAATGCCAAACTGATCCAAATCAGCACTAAGGGGATAAGACCAATCAATAAACAAATTAATCCGGCCAGAGCAGCCTGACGTCCATAGATCAGGTAAATCAAACCATCCCCCACCACGAACAGTATCAATAAACCACCCACAATTAACCGGCGATCTGTCTGCTGTGCATATTTCCGTAGATCACGCATCTTCCTTGGCTCTATCCGTTGAAGTATGTCCCTGTGGACAGGAGGCGTTGATGCTCCGATTCTACCAGCATGTGTTCAGCCTCAGGCATGATAAAATATCGCCCGATGAGCATGCAGAGTTGGAGTATAAAGTTTGACGATGAAATCACCCAGGCCGAAGCAGCGCGTGCAGCCGGAAATGAAGGCAAGGCTCGGGTGTGTGCTCGTCGTGCAGCCGGTATTGTGATCGGAGAGTATCTAGAGCGATCTGGCAATCCGCTATTGAACGCCAGTGCTTATGATCGTTTGAGATACTTGCAGAACGGTTCAAATCTACCCGAACCGGTCCGCGATATCATCTCGCATTTCCTGGTTCGTATCGATACCGACCACAACCTGCCTGTCGATGCTGACCTGATTACTGAAGCTAAATGGCTGGCGGAGACTCTACTCCATCCCAATGGCGAGTCCCATGGAAGGTATGAATAAAAACAACCATAATCCGCACTAAGGAAATTAGCAATACAATTCCACCCAATCCAACCGCTAACACAATCAAAGTAGACTGAAAAATCGAGATCGTCTGGGGCGAATCTGCACGCTCAACGGCTAATTTATGAGATAAGCCATCCACAAAACCTGGCCTGGGCACGACCGGCGTCAGCGTTGTATTCAAATAAGCTTCCAAATCCGTTAAGTCTTGATCCATCTTTTTGGGCAACCGGTAAGATTGAGCGGCCATAATTCCTTACTCCATATCACCAGCATGACCTTGAGTTGACACTTTGTGATACCCATCCAGTGCATCCAGTAGCTTCGGAGAAAGCGCACCAAGCTCATCCCGCATAGCTAGCAGAGTGCGGTGATACAAACTTTTTACAGCACCTTCCGTACGTCCGATAACCTGGCCGATTTCAGCATTAGATAAATGATCAACAAATTTTAGTATCAATAACTGTTGCCTATCGGGCGGCATCTGGCGAATCATTCTAATTAACCTCTCCTGCTCCTCGGACCGCAACAGTTCATGTTCGGGATGGTCATTACGATGCTGGCCGAGCATACTTTCATCCAGAGGGATCTCCTTGCGCCGGCTATTGTCGCGGTGCCAGTTCGCCACCAGGTTATGAGCAATCCGGTACAACCAGGCTGAAAACGGCAATCCCAGGTTTCGATAATTACCTATGTGATGCATCGCTCTGAAAAATACTTTTTCGGTCAGATCTTCTGCATCGTAGGAATTACCCGTCCGGTAATAGATGTAGGTATAAATCCGCTCTACATAGCGTTCGTAGAGCACACCAAAGGCTTCCCTGTCTCCCTGTGCAGCCAGCGCCAATGCTACATCATCAGTGAGGTCAGCCAAAATTGACCTCGAGCCCAAGGATGCAAACAGGGCAGATAAAGCGGTCTGCCAATAAAAACCCCGCTATGAAAAAAAAGTTACATGGATTAATCATGATTTTCCAGGATTATGCGGAATTCCAACAAGCCAATTATACAGGATGAACCGATCTTCGAAGACACGAAGGATCATAGTATTTGCCTGGTAATTAGAACCGAATTGTTGTATAATATTTTTCGCGGGGATGATAGGTCTCGACGGGAGAGGCTGGCCCCGGATTGCGAGCCGAGAGGCGCCGAAACTCGAGTGAACTTGTTCACCAAAATCAGCGCAAACAACAAGTGCCAACCGCACTAACTACGCTGCTCTGCCACTCGCTGCATAAGCAAGTGAGCATCCAGCTGGCCCTCTAAACAGGGCCACGTCCGCCTGCCCCGCTCGACGGCCGGAGGCAGAATCGGGCGTCACAAAGCCGCCGTGCCGCATGGCACATACCGCTAAACATGCGAAAGAAGGGCTTTCGGGTCCTAGCGGTTAGTTGGAGGTGGTCATTGGTCAGCTGATGACCCTCCCGCGAAAAAAAATCAGCCGACTACGCTCGTAGATATTCGTGGGACTATTCTTTCGGACTCGGGTTCGATTCCCGACATCTCCACCTCGCCGGAAAAGTGAGCTGTCCTCAATACGTGGGCAGCTCACTTCATTTCGGGGGCAGCCCATCGTCAAAATTGTAATATAGCTTGTGAAATCCCTGCCGGAAATCGATGACATCCTCCAGCACCATCTCCGGCGACTGCTTCTCAATCAAAATCCGTCCCATGAAATCGGCGATCGTCTCCATTTCTTTCTCGCCCATGCCATAACGCGTCACTTCGATCGTCCCCATGCGCAACCCATTCGGTCGATCCCAATCCTCCGGCTTGTCGCTGGGGATCAGGTTTTTATTCGTCACAATATTGGCACGCGCCAGTAGATGCGCTGTATCCAAGCCGCCGCCAAAGACCCCTGCCTCTGCAATTACCTGATGTGTGCGCGTATAACCCTTATGTGCTCCCAGAACCTTAATGCCACGCTTCTCCAGTGCTGCTCCCAGTGCTTGCGCATTGCGCACAATCTGC
>JAGDMX010000420.1 GCA_017860725.1 Chloroflexota bacterium
ATCACCTGATATTGAATAGCGATATTGGGGCTGTTATCCACATCCAGCTTAACAACTTTAATTTTTCCAGCCCACTCTAAAGCCAATTGTTCGACAATTGGGTCAAGCTGCTTACATGGACCGCACCATACGGCAGAGAAATCAACCAGCACTGGTCCCTGGGAAGCCAGAACTTCATCGGAAAAAGTTAATTCATCTACTTCAGGGATATTCGCCATTCACAGTCCTCCATAAAACATGATCAGGGGTGGCGCGCGCTCCAGACTTCATCCGTCAATGTTAAGTCATTCAACCAGCGCTCATGCTTCAGGGATAGTACCGGGACTGGTAGGAAAAGTCAAGGGGATATGAAGGAAAATGAGCAATTCCTATATAACTTTAATAAAATATTCAGCCAATCATCTGGCAAGGTAAAATTGTGTCTGTCAGGAAATACTCGATCATCGATTGCACCAATAAAGAGGCTAGATTGAAACTACCCAACTTTGAACCCGGGGAGGGATTTGCCCGCCAATTAGACAAGCAAGATGCATTGGCCAAGTTCCGGCAGGCTTTCTATATTGCTGACCCAGACCTGATTTACCTGGATGGGAATTCACTCGGCCGCTTGCCACTGGCAACTCGTGAACGAGTCCGTACGGCAGTGGAGATGGAATGGGGAATCGATCTGATTCGCGGCTGGAACGCCAACTGGTACCAGGCACCTGCCCGGGTTGGCGAGAAGATTGCCCGGTTGGTAGGGGCTGCGCCTGGCCAGGTGCTGGTCAGCGATTCTACTTCGGTTAATCTATTCAAGCTGGTCTGCGCCGCGCTGGCATTGCGCCCTGAGCGAAATTGCATCGTCAGTGACGTACTTAATTTTCCTTCAGATATTTACATCTTGCAAGGCATCATCCCTTTGCTCGGCAATCGGCATAGCCTGACGCTGGTGCCTTCAGCAGATGAGATCTCCATCGATCTGAGAGATATCGCCGCTCGCATCGATGAGAATACGGCCTTAGTGACTGTCTCACAGGTCGTTTTCAAGAGCGGTTTTCTTTATGATGTTGAAGAGCTAACCCGGATTGCACACCGAGCAGGCGCGCTGGTGCTCCTGGATGTGAGCCATTCCGTAGGTGCCGTGCCAATCGCATTCGATAGATGGGGAGTCGATCTGGCAATCGGCTGCACATACAAATACCTAAACGGCGGACCCGGCTCTCCGGCATTTCTTTATGTGAACCATGCCTTGCAACCGCGCGCTCTTTCACCGATCTGGGGCTGGTTTGGCCAGCAGACGCCGTTTGCATTTGATCTGACTTATAACCCCGCGGAAGGTGCCCGGCGTTTCCTGGTCAGCAGTCCACCGATCTTATCTATTCTGGCGATGGAAGCCGGTCTGGACCTGCAAATTGAGGCTGGCATCGAGCAGATCCGCCAGAAATCGATCATCTTAACCAGCTACCTGGTATTTCTGGTGGATACAATACTCGCGCCACTTGGATTCACCTTGGGATCGCCTCGCGATGCGCGGCAGAGAGGATCGCATATCAGCATTCGCCATCCAGAGGGATATCGCATCAATCGCGCTCTGGTCGAAGATATGCATCTAATCCCTGATTTTCGCGAACCTGACAACATCCGCCTGGGACTGGCTCCGCTCTACACATCTTTCTGGGAGGTATGGGAAGGAGTCGATCGCATCCGTCGGGTGGTTGAAGAAGAGCGCTACCTGTGTTATTCCAACCAGAGGCAGGCAGTCACTTAGGTGAACTATCCCAGACATACCAAACCGGGGTACAATCAAGTCAAGCCAAAACTCACCGGATAAAACAACAGGTAAAAAATATGCCCGAATGGAAGATCCTCATCACCGACGGCCTTGAAGAAAACGGATTATCCATACTGCGCGCTTCAGCCCAGGTTGACGATCGGAAAGGCATTTCCGCAGAAGAACTCGGTGAGGTGATCGGCGGCTTCGATGCTCTGATCGTGCGCAGCCGCACCAAGGTAACCGCAGAGGTGTTTGCAGCCGGAAAACAGCTAAAGGTTGTCGGCCGTGCGGGAGTGGGGGTAGATAATATCGACCTGGCCGCAGCCAACCAACACGGCATCCGCGTTGTAAATACCCCGCGAGCGACCTCCCAGGCTGTTGCCGAACATTGCCTGGCGCTGATCCTGGCACTGGCGCGCGCCATCCCATCTGCAGATGCTGGCATGAAGTCAGGGCAGTGGTTAAAGAACGACCTAATGGGCATTGAGGTCCAGGGCAAAGTTCTCGGCGTAATCGGTATGGGCAATATTGGCAGCACGATCACCCGACTGGCCAACGCAGTGGGTATGATCGTCAAGGGTTACGATCCATTAATCCCGGCTGAAGAAATTCAAAAACGAGGCGCGATTCCAACGCCATTAAACGACCTGTATTCTCAAGCTGATTTTATTACCTTGCACGTCCCACTGAGTGCCGAGACCCGAAATATGATTAATGGTCAATCTCTAGCGACCATGAAACGCGGAGTGCGCCTTGTATGCGCAGCCCGGGGTGGGATAATTGATGAAACTGCTTTGTTAGGGGCCCTCGAATCCGGCCAGGTAGCCGGCGCGGCGCTTGACGTATTTGTCAAAGAACCGCCAGGGATATCTGCCCTGGTCACCCATCCACGGGTGATCGCCACGCCCCATATCGGCGCACAAACCAGGGAAGCCCAGGCCCGCGCCGCCAGCGATATCGCAGAAGAGGTCCTGGCAGCCTTAAATGGACAGACCCTGCGTTGGAAAGTTGTTTAAAATCCCTAAAGCCATCCAATGGAGATCGTATGCAGCCCGAAACCAACTTGACTCAGCTCAAAGCCTTGCTAAATGAATACTATGACCTGTTCACGATCATTGGATTAATCCAATGGGATCAACAGACGTACATGCCTCACGGCGGCTCATTGGGGCGCAGTCACCAGCTATCTGCGCTCAGCAAGGTCGCACACTTGAAATTCACATCTCCTGAGGTTGGCCAGTTGCTTGAAGATCTCAAACCATATGCCAGGACACTTGACCCTGATTCAGATGACGCTCGTCTGATCAAAGTCACTTCTCGCCGGTATAACCAGCGCGTCAAGGTGCCGGTGGAGTGGGTGGCCGAGTTTGCCAGGGTAACCGGTGAAGCTCACAATGTGTGGGAACATGCGCGCGCCAAATCCGATTTCGCCAGTTTCCAACCGTATCTTAAGC
>JAGDMX010000421.1 GCA_017860725.1 Chloroflexota bacterium
CTCTCCTGAGAAAAAGCCAACCCCCACGCCCGTAGAGCGTGCCGTTGACACTGAGGCTTTTCCAGTAGAGCGCGCGATCGACACTCAGGCTTCTCCGATAGAGCGCGCCATTGACACCGAAGCTTCCCAAGTAGAGCGTGTCATTAACACCGAGGCTCTTCCTATTGAAACTGCCGTTGTCAGCGATGTTATGCGAGTAGTAACTGCGGGTCCTAAAGAGATTCCTTTGGTTGCTCCACTCTCCCCGCCTGTTCCTGAAATTAAAACACAGCCGGCGATCCCCACGACTTCTATTCCGGAACCTGGCGTCGGTCTGCCCGCGACGTCAAAAGAAGCTGTTACTGTCCCTGTCTCTTCCCAGCAACCGGTGCAAGCTCGCCTGGCAGCGCCACAGGCAAAAAGTGGGCAACCTACACCATCCGTGTTCATCCCACGTGCACCTCTACCCACCTCTGTAAGCCCTGAGCAACCAGTCTCACAAGGAATAACAGAACCAGACGACCCTACCTGGCGGCGCTTACAGGCAATAATGCGCAAACACGAGCAAAAGAAAGCTGCAGAGGCGGAAAGCACTCTTCCATCTGTACCATCTGAAGCTGTACAGGCATCCAGTACAGCAGACAGCGGCGTTGCCTCTACATCTTCTCCCTCCGCCGTTCAAAAGAGTAGCAAGACCCCGCTTACGACTAGGCCTGCCGCCAAACCAAACGCCTCGCGACAAGCCCCGACAATAGAGGAATTTTCTCCCGAGAGAGAGCAGGTAGACCAGCTTCAGGAGGATCATTCGCTTGAACCGGAAGCGATAGAACAGACACAAGTTCTGCCATTGCAAGATGCCTGGCCTGTCCAGCGCATGGAAAGCAGGTCAGCCTCGCCACTTCAAACCACCACTCCTTCGGCTCCAACCATTCCGGTCTCACCAGCCGTGCCAACCACTCCGGTAGAAATGGGAGGCGCGATTCGCGAGATCGTGGAACAAACCAAGACAGGCCAGCCAACCGATTCGCATGTAGAAGTCATTATGCCGCGCAGTCCACGACCTGTTTCGCCGGCAAAAGCAACGCCCCTCGCTTCTCCACGCGTTTCGCCAACTGAGGAGCAGGTTGAAACCCCGACCAGCCCGCCAGAGGAACAAGTTGAAACCCCGACCAGTCCGCAAAGGTATCAACCTACCGGCATTACCGATAGGTCTGCAGCCGAAACCCCAGAATCATCCAAGACAGAACTGCCTGCTACCTCTATTCAGCAGGAATCGAAATTTATCGTCCCACTCGAAAACGCAATAATGCCAGGTATACCGCATCCGGAACCTGTTAAAAAACCGAACGAATTTAAGCCCTTAAGGTCAGTAGTGCCAAGCGAGCCTGTTGAACGACCTGAGCAGCGGTCGGCAGACATCATTCAGCGGCGGGAAGAAGACCAGGGCGCGATGCCGCAATCGCTATCCAAAGAAATGGCCCCCGAAGGTTTCGTACCGACTGAAATCGGTCCGTTACCCAGGGACCTCTGGCGCTTGATTGGCCAGCAGCCGCCAGGCGAGGAAATTTCCCCGGTGGCACAGGTTAAAGACCAAGCAATAAAATCGATCCAAGCACGGCCGTCCGAATCGCTGGATATTCAACCTTCAGAATCTGTTGATACTCATCCAGGATTGAAAGCAGCAGATTCTAACAGCGTGACGCATACGCAATCCCGTCTACCTGATATTCAGGCACAAGCTAATCTACAATCAACTTCAAGCCTTCCGAAGCAGGCACAAACCTCACAAAGTGTACAAAGACGCGATCAGGGCGCGGCCGGGTATGAAGAATTTCCTGGGACAATACCCTCGCCTGCAGCAATTACACAGGCACCAGCCAGTCAAACATCAAACGTGCAACGCGATGTCAGTCCCGAGCCGACTGGCTCAAGCGCTCCATCTGCTGCCCCGGCACCTGAACGAGCAGGCGAAGCAGCCACCCAGCTTTCTGAGGAGGAGCTCAATACCCTGGCTCGCCAGGTATACGCAGAAATTCAACAGAAATTATCGATCGAACGAGAACGTATCCGGAAAGGTAAGTTTTAGGAGGCTCCTATGCCATTAACTCGTGGAAATTTGGTCGCTGCCAGGATCTATGCCCTCACGGGCGGCGTCTCTGTCGATTGTATGTTTAATCCCTACGAGTACAGCGTTTCAAAAACAAACACTTACTCCGAAAATGCACAAAACCAATCGGATGTACCGCATGTCGAATTCAAAAAAGCTGGCGCCCAAACGCTTAGGTTACAACTCGTTTTCGATACTTACGAAACCGGAAGGGATGTAAGCAGGACAACAAACCAGCTTTGGAAATTAATGGAAGCAAAGACCAGGCGGCAAGGCAACAGAACAAGAAAAATACCTCCTCCTGAAGTAGCGTTTGAATGGGGTGTGTTTCGCTTTGAGGCAGTCATCACCAATATGACGCAAAAATTTACTCTTTTTAAAATAGATGGCACCCCGGTCCGTGCTACCGTAGATGTCACCTTTACGCAATATGTCGATAAAAATGATTACCCAGGCCAAAATCCAACCTCAGGCGGCGGTGATATTGAGCGTATATGGCGAGTTGTCGCTGGTGACCGGCTGGATGCAATCGCCTACCAGGTTTACGGAGAAGTATCAAAATGGAATTTAATTGCTGAAAGAAATAAGATTCGTGATCCATTGGCGTTGCATCCAGGCAGGACCCTGATTATCCCAAGCATTGGAGAGTAACCATGCCTCCAAACCCTATCCTTACCAGCCAGATTCAAATTAAGTTAGATGGCACAGTTATTCAACATGATTTACTCACCAAGCTTGTTTCTGTGATTGTTGATCAACACACATACCTGCCTGGCATGTTTGCACTTACATTTTTTGATACCGATCTTCGTCTACTTGACCGGGGGCCTTTCGATCTCACGAAGAGAGTTACCATTTCTGGAGAAAAAGAGGATGGTACCTCCTTCCCTCTCATTGATGGTGAAATTACTGCGTTAGAGCCATCCTTCAAT
Organism: Chloroflexota bacterium; assembly: GCA_017860725.1. Taxonomy (GTDB): domain Bacteria; phylum Chloroflexota; class Anaerolineae; order Anaerolineales; family UBA4823; genus CTSoil-045. The sequence goes on from JAGDMX010000421.1 coordinate 3,019, forward strand.
GAAGGTATGATCGCAGAATTCGTCGTGCGCGGTTACGACAAATCTCATCGCCTCTTTCGGGAGACTAAAAACCGCGCGTTTGTAAACATAAAAGACAGCGACCTGGCCAGTCAATTTGCTGGTGCAGCCGGGCTTAGCGCAGTTGTAGACGCTACTTCGATCGTTTACGATAATTTAATCCAAGATAATAATGCAGCGCGCCTGGCGTATCGGGTACGAGTGCTTCGTAGCCGATGGACGCCTGTATTTCCGCAAGCCGCCAACCAGCGGTGCAAGCGTCTCCCTGACCTGGGGGCAGGACCTGCTATCCTTCCAACCCCGGATGACCCTGGCAGAGCAGGTCAATGAGGTGATGGTACAGGGCTGGGATCCGAAAAATAAGGTACAGGTGGTAGGCCGCACCGATAGCGGTAGTCTATATGCGCAAATAAGGGAAAGCAAAGATGGCGCTACATGGGCGGGATCTTTTGGCCGGGGGAAGTCGACCATCGTCAACCAGCCTGTAATCAGTCAGAGTGAAGCCGAAAATCTGGCAAAAGCTCGGTTTACTGAAATCACCGGCACATTCGTCGAGGCAGAAGGCGCAGCCTTTCGCCGCCCGGATATCCAGGCGGGCAAGTTTGTAGATCTAATTGGACTGGGAGATAGATTTAGCGGTAAATATCTAGTGACGAGCGCCACGCACGTCTTTACCCCTGAAGGCCTCAAAACTACATTCACTGTGCGCGGGGCGCATACGGGACTGGTGAGCGATGAAATTGGCAGCCACGCCCCGCTCGAACACTGGCCTGGGGCGGTCATCGCCATCGTCACCAACACCGATGACCCGCAAAAATGGGGACGGGTTAAGGTTAAATATCCCTGGTTGGGAGAGACCGTGGAGAGTGGCTGGGCGCGTCTGATTGGCCCAGGAGGCGGTAAAAAAGCCGGCTTCCTGGCAATCCCCGAAGTGGGCGCCGAGGTCCTGGTCGTCTTCGAGCACGGCGATATCAATTTTCCATTCGTCCTGGGCGGTCTCTGGAATGGTATTGATGAGATTCCACCCATGACTGACTCCGCCCCACCAGGCAAATTTCCAGGAGTACGCACCTGGTGCTCAATTGATGGTCATCGCATTACGGTGTACGATGCGCCCGATAGTAAAATTGAAATTACTACCGCCAGCGGCATCCAGGTCGTCCTGGACGATAAAAACAAGAAGATCCTGCTCGATTGCAGCGCTGATGTAGAAATTAAATCCGGCACAAACACGAAAATTACAGCAACTGGTAACATGAAATTAGAAGCGTCAGGCAATATTGACATTCAAGCGAGCGGACAGGTTAATATTAAGGGAGCAATGATTAATTTGAATTAGGCCAGGAAATCCTGGCGTTAGGGAGTCGTATTATGGCACAACTGGTGGTGAGCGGAGGAATGCTCATGTGTAGTTTCGGAGTCGCGCCAAGTACAATAAACGTACAGCCCATAAACCGTGTCATGGCCAGCTCCATGCCGGCTGCGACTGTGATGGACAAGATACCAATGTCGAACATCATGGCCTTCGGGATGTGTAATACCCTCTCAAATCCCCAAGTAGCTGCGGCAACTTCAGCTGCCAGTGGTGTGCTAACGCCCCAACCTTGTGTCCCTGTTACTACAGTCCCGTGGTCGCCAGGATCGCCCACGGTCATGATCGGCAACAAGCCTGCTTTGAACAATTCCTGTCAATTGATGTGCATGTGGGGAGGGATTATTACGATCAGTAATGCAGGACAACTAACCGTCAACGTGCCCTGAGATTGGAGAGTTTATATGCCAGAAGACATCATCGGTCGTGGCTGGGAATTCCCGCTAAAAATTGATCCACAGGGCGGAATTGCGCTCACCGGCGAGCGCAATGAGATAGAGCAGGCAATCTTGATCATCCTGGGCACCGCAATTGGCACGCGTGTGATGCGGCCAACTTTTGGTTCCCGCCTTCACGAGCTGGTCTTCGCGCCCAACAATAGCCATACTGCTGCAGAAGCATGCCGTTTTGTCGAGGAAGCCCTGGGAATGTGGGAACCGCGCATCAGGATACTGGAAGTAGACGCTCAACCCCATGCAAATCAAGATAATTGCCTTGTAATTGGGATTGAATACCAGGTTAAAGCCACGCATGACAGGCGCAGCCTGGTTTATCCATTCTACCTGATCCCTGAAGAAGGTTAATCATAAATATCCGGAGGTCGCTATGCCCCTACCCGTGCCAAATCTAGACGATCGCCATTTTCAAGATATCGTCGACGAAGCTAAGAAACGCATTCCTCACTACTCGAAGGATTGGACCGACCATAACCTTAGCGATCCGGGCATCACCCTGGTCGAATTGTTCGCCTGGATGACGGACCTGCTGTTGTACCGGCTTAACCAAGTGCCTGATTTACATTACATCCGCTTCATGGAGATGCTTGGTATGCACTTACAAGAACCTGTGGCAGCCAAGACCCGGGCCACTTTCTGGCTATCCAAACCACAAGAGACGCCTGTAATGATCTCCTCCGGTACAGAAGTAGCCAGCCAGCAAACCGAAAAAGAGCCGTCGATTATTTTTACGACAGACGACGATGCCCGCATCCTCCCCCCAATCTTACAAGTTGTTTTCTCCGGAGTGACCGGCGAAGAACAAAACCTGAAACGGCTTGAAAAAGGCTTCGAAGGATTCGAGGTATTCTCTCAAACACCAAAACCAGGGGATGCGCT
>JAGDMX010000005.1 GCA_017860725.1 Chloroflexota bacterium
CCCTCCGGTCACGAGTTCAGCTCGTTGATCAACACGCTGGTGGTGGTATCCAACCGGGATTCAGGACTGGATCAGCAAACACGTGATTTTCTGAGCAAGCTGGACAAACCCGTCCACCTGCAAGTTTTCGTTACTCCCACCTGACCGTACTGCCCGCGAGCCGTGGTGCTCGCTCACCAGATGGCGCTGGAAAGCCCGATGGTCGAGGCAGAAATGGTGGAGGCGATGGAATTTCCCGAACTTTCCGAGCGCTTCCATGTCAGCGGTGTGCCGCAGACAACGATCAACGCCGGCGCCGGAACGGTGGTCGGCGCGGTGCCGGAAGATCATCTGATCCATGAAATCCAGCGCGCCCTCCGCTCGTAAACAGGCCGGCCCAGGGCAAGCTTTACCGCTGGTGTTGATCGGCAGCGGCTTAATTCTGATCGGCATTATGGCCTTAGTGCTGCTACCCAAGCCGCAGGCTACCGCTCAAAAAAGTAGCAGCACTGTCTATGCCATCCCGGTAGCTGTGAGTTTTCCGGCCCCAGAAATACGTTTGAGCGACCTGCAAGGGCAATCGGTGACACTCTCAGACCATGGTGGCAAAGTAATCCTGGTGAATAACTGGGCGACGTGGTGTCCACCCTGCAAAGCCGAGATGCCTACCCTGGAAGGATACTACCAGGATCACCAGTCACAGGGATTTACCATCATTGCGATCGAAGCCGGGGAGCCGCCGGAAGAAGTGGCAGAGTTCGCCCGCCAGTACGGCCTGACTTTCCCGGTATGGCCCGACCCAGGGCTGCGAGCATTGGCGTCCTTTCGGAATGACGCCCTGCCCAGTTCCTACGTGATCGACCGGGACGGGCAAGTGCGCCTGGCCTGGAGCGGGCCGATCAGCCGGGAGCTGCTGGAAAAATTCGTCACCCCCCTCTTGGAGGAATAATTATGGATGCAAAAGTGATTTGGCGCGGTGGTTTGAGTTTCAATGGTACAGCCAATACGGGATTTCTAGTCCCGGTAGGCGCGGATGCAAGTGTCGGTGGAGCAAACGACGGCTCCCGCCCGATGGAGCTGCTGGCGATCGGCCTGGCCGGCTGCACTGCGATGGATGTGATCTCGATCTTGCAGAAGAAGCGCCAGGAGGTCACCGATTTCGAAGTGCAAACCCACCTCGAGCGGCGAGAAAGCCACCCAAGAGTCTTCACACAGGCGGTGATCGAGTATTTGGTGACCGGCCACAATGTGGATGAGACCGCCGTGGTGCGGGCGATTGAGCTTTCCGCCACAACCTACTGCTCGGCGCAGGCCATGTTCAGTAAACTCATGCCGATCGAAATCAAGTATCATATCTACGAAGATTTGGGAGATGGGCAGCGAGACCTGATCACCAGCGGTATCTACACTCAAGCGGAACAAGTAGCATCTTGAAGCTGCCGCGTTTCTGGTGGCTGCCAGCGGGACCCGTCCCCGAGATCAGCCCCCAGGAGTTCTCCAACTGGCTGAACAATGGAAAAGCCGTGCAGGTGCTCGACGCCCGCACGGCGCTGGAATATCAGCAAGGCACGATTGGGAAAGCCCAACATGCCCCGCTGACAGATATGCCTGGATCGATGGAAAGTCTGGAGTTAGATTCCTCCAGAGTGGTGGTGGTGCTCTGCCTGACAGGCCACCGCAGCATCCCTGGGACGCGCTGGCTACGCGCTCGGGGCTACCAGGCTTACAGCCTGCAAGGTGGGGTAACGGCCTGGAAGCGCGCCGGCTTCCAGCTTGAGAAACCAGCTACTCGATAAAAATCTCTACGTGCTCACCGTCCTCCTCATCGAGCACATCAATGATCTTACCTTCGGCGCCGGCGTTGATCGCCTGGATCAGCTCTTCGAAGTTCACATCCGGGGCGTACTGAGAGGCAATATTCAGGCCGGCATCGACTAAGCCCAAGGGCAGGTTGACGGTGGCCTTGGCTTTACCGGTAACCATGTCGGTGACGCGCACCCGCAGCCAGCGTGCCCCACCGAGACGCGTGGAGACCGGCGGCTTGCGGGCGGTTTTACGGCTCTCGCCCAGCGCTGCCAACAGCTTAGCCCCTTCGTCAGCGCTGATCTTACCCTCGTCGATCATTTTCAATATTTTCAAGCGTTCTTCGCTTGTAACCATAACTCTTCTCCTCATCCCTCAGCCGATATAAATCTGCACCTTCTCGCCGTCGCCCTCGTCCACTTCAATGTAGATCGGATTCTCGGAGTTCGTGCTGCTACCCAGGACCGCCAGGATGGCTTCAACATCAACATTTTCGATGCCTGGAATGCGGCCGCGAAAAGTACGCACGATCCAACCAGCAAAGCGCAGCGGCAATGGGAAACTTATTGCAATGCGCTGCGGCGTCGTGCCGGGCGGCTGCTGGACACGCACATGCAGCCAGCGGGCGGTGCGGGACCCCCAACCTACAACGATTAGCAGGATGCCGAGAGCAAACGGTAAACTGACGCACAATACCCAAAAAACGGAGCTGGCCAGGGCAGCCTGGGCCATCAGCCAGCCAAAAAGGATAGCAATTCCCACACCCACCCACAGCGGGATCGTCCAAAACCCGCGCCATTTCTCGAAATCAGGAGGCGGTCCAGAGGGCGGAGACGAACCATCGGGTGCAGGCTGGACGACTGTGGTTTCTGCCAGGAAATCCGAGCCAGCCAAATCGTCACTTTCTTCCGCCTCATCTGGCTCGAGGTTTTGCAGACGCTGCCAACCCTCCTGGGCACTGATCTCGCCGCTCTCGATCATCTCCAGAATATGCAGGCGTTGGTTCTCTGCAACCATCGGTTAACCTGTGCTCTCACGGGATTCCAGAGCAGCCAGGAGCTGCTCGGCATCTGCCACGCTGATTTTCTTCTGCTCCAGCATCCGCAGGATCATCAAGCGTTCCTCTTCGGACACGGGGTCGACTGCCGGTGCGGGCTGGGGCTGCGGGCTGCTCGAATAATCGAAACCCCACGAGCGCCGCGAACCTTGCGAACCGAAAGGATGTGGTGGAACCGGTGGATGGTGATGCATGGCTTCGCGCTGCCGGGCATATTCCGCTTTGCGCTGAATTTTTTCTTGAGAGCGCTCCATCTTCTCCTGGGCGCGGCGCATTTTCTCCTGAGCACGCTCCTGGGCGCGCTCGCTGGAGCGGCGGGCTTTCTCAACGATACGCTCCACCTGTGCCTCGGACATGCCGGCGCGACCCAGATCGGCGGTCAGGCGCTCCATCTGATCGTTCAACTGGCGGGTCATGGCCTCCATCTGAGCAGCAATCTGTACCTCTACCTGGCGGCCGATATCCTCGGAAATGCGAGCATAATCCGCATCCATGTCAGGCTCTCGCTCACCGAAGTCTTCTCGCTGCGGCTCCTGGCTGGAGAGGTAGATATTCCCGGCAGCGCGGGCGTTCAGGATAGCCCGTCCATCGCCCAACACCAGTTCATAGCTCTCGTCCACCAGGCTCTTGGCCTGCCCTGGAAACCTAATCCTGATTTTGCCCTCGCAGGAGAGCTGCAAGCGCACGCTGGCGTCTTCTGGCAAATCGATGTACAGGTTTCCGGCGGCCTGAATCTGATAATGATCTCCAGGCATCTGGCTGAGGCTGACCCGCACATTGCCTTCGGCTTTCGTGCTCAGGTTACCGGCCAGGTTACGCAACTCCAGGTTGCCATCGACCTGCTCCAGTATACAATCGCCTTGAATGTTGCGAACATAGGCATTGCCCAGGATTCGCCCGGCTTTCAGGCCAGCGGTAAGATCGCGGGCCGAGAGCTCACTGAATACCTGGTCGATGCTGGTCTCGGCGACCTCCCGCAGTGAGAGCGAGCCGTGCACCTCACCAATCTTCAGCGGCTCCTCCAGCCGGCGCAGGCGCGCCTGTCCATACACCGTGGTAACCTGCAGGTCGGCACCTACCGGAACCCGTAACTCCAGATTGCCGGTACAAATCAGGCGCAGGGAGTCTTCGCCTTCCTGAATTTCCAGGGTGTCCGGGGTGTAGCGCAGCTCTACCTCCGGCTCATCCCAGCCCTTCACTTCCAGATTGCCGTGCACCTGATCAAGGACAACCTCAGGTGCCAGGCTGGTTGAAATTCTCTGCTGGGTCATTTGCTAACCTCCGTTCTCCTGCAACAACTGCATGGCCTCTTCCGCACTGATCAAGCCCTTATCCAGGTCCTCCAAGATGCGCTGCCGCTCTTCCAGCGACAGCCCGGCAGGACCCTCAGCCCCACCTGGCTCATAACCCAAGGCGCGGATCACCTGATGCAGGCGGTTGCGGATGGTTGGATAAGACAGGCCAATCTCATCTTCCATGCGACTGATTTTTCCCTCGCAGCGGATAAAGACTTCAACGAACTCCAACTGGTCGGGAGTGAGCTGGCTGAATGGTCCTCCAGTGAATCGGCCTTCTATGGTGGTATCACAATCCCGGCAGTAAATGCGGGTTACGGCAACTTCTCCGCCGCACAGCGGGCACTTGGTGGGTAGCTTATTCATCCTTGCGCTCCCTTCGTCGAAAAATAGCATCTAACCAAAGATTCTAGTAGATTTCGGTTTTATATACTTCTGATCATTCTATATTTATTATACAGAATATTTCAGAAATGTCAAGTGCGATATTGAAATTTTCAAGTATTATATCAATATTATTTTTGGAAGTTTAATTGCAAACAATCAATCCCCCTAACAATTTCTCCTTGGAGAGACTAACGCCGGTCAGTCTGGATAAAGCTGGCCCGGTTGGAGCAGGTGCAAGCAGTAACCACCTGGGAGCCACGGATGAGAGTACCCAGGTATACCTCTTTGCCATCACGGGCAACCCAACCCTCCATGTTAAAGGCCAGGATGCCGCCATAGCCATCTGCCGGGACCCACTCACCGTTGTACTTGCGGGCGATATGGACGTGAGTGCCGGTGCTGCTGCCGCCTTCGCAGGAGGGATGGCCTACCGGATCGCCAGGTTGCAGCGCCTGACCGACCGCTGGTCGACCCTCTTTACTGACATGCAGGTAGAAAACCACCCAGCCGGTGCGCTCATCGCCGTCCCCATCTAAATCCAGCACCACCTCACCCTCGCCCGTGCGCGCCACCACGCCGGAAGCGACCGCGGTAGCCCACTCATCGGTATCCACGCAACCCTGTGTCTCGGTGGGTGGGGCAAAATCCAGCGCGGCGAACGGCTCTCCGTGTCCCCAACCAGTATGCGGACCGCCGGTGTAAGCCCAGACGCTGCCCGGCTCCATTGGCAGGCTGAACTCGGGTTGTAGCAGACTACCTTCCATGTGGGGAGTCTCGTTTTGCCAGGGATCGCCGAACAGGTCGGCGTAAGTGGCGGCAAAGCCAGCCGACGAGACAGCCAGCCGGTACTGCAGCTCGTCGTAAATGGCATTGAAATAGTTCATCAGGCTGACCGTGGCGGTATTTTGCCAGGGGTCGAAGCGCTCGATACGCCCATCCGGGTGCTCCAGGGAGGTCAGGCGGCCTTTCTTAAAACGATAATACCCATCATTGAGCTGGTTGACAGCCCAGACCAACTGCAAGTACAAGCCATCATTTTCCCACAAGCGGGAACCCAACGGGTAGCGCTGCACCTCTTCAGGAACTTCCGCCTGCGAAAGCGCCCCGGCCTGGTATTCCAGCAAGGCCAGCAGCAGGCGCGGGCTGATGCTGTACCGCAGGGCAATCAGATCCACAATCTCGGCGCCGCTGCGATTGGCATCCGAGACATAGCTGTGGTAATTTTTCAGCCAGCCGGGATAGCTGTCGACAAAGGTTTTTGTATCAAAGCCAACCTGGGCCGGCCCATTGATGAACAAACTATCCGGAATGATTTTATAGGGTGAACCCCAGAAAGGTATGTAATAGATCGGGATCTTCATCGGCATGCCCGGAGGCATGGTGGTTGCCGAAGCTGGGATAAATGAATTGGCTTGCAGAATTTCATTCACGGTGGTATTGAAGCGCACCGCCAGTACCGGAAGCGTATCTCCCGATTGGGCAATATAATCCACCAACTCGCCCGGCTGGTAAATCGGGCGGGTAGGGAAGGGAGTGGGAATCGCAACGTTATCCTGGGGCAATGAGACAGCTGGCTCGGCTGGCGCCTCAGCGGCATCCACCACAGAGCCGGCTGCCGAGAGCGACCCGGCCATCGGCTGGCAGGCGCTTAGCAATAGCGCCACAGCCATGAATATTCCCCACCCTACTATAAAATCCCTACGAAAGCTCCGCTTCACAAAATCGTCCCTGGTAATCCGCTGTAATCTGATCATCAATCCGAGTGGTTCGCCTGTCGCGCGGGTTTCTCCAGCGATCGGGTGATGTGGCTTGGTTTATTGGCATTGATATTGGCAATGACTTTATTGCCGTCGCGCGTCATATTGCCCAGGTAAGGGCGGGAGCCCATGTGAGTCGTCCATCCACTCATCACAAACGGCAGGTGCCCACCTGCAGCGATCCACTCCCCATTATACTTGCGCGCGACATGCAAATTTACCCCAGTGGCGGGGCCGCCATCGCAGGATGGGTGACCGAGGCGCTCACCGCGGCGCAGATAGGTACCAACTGGCACCCGATCCTTTTCGGCAATGTGAACGTAGAGAATTGCCCAGCCGGTCTGCTCCAACCCATCCGATTTGCCGTGGATCATACGGTCCTGGAGGCGCGAGTCGTCTAAATCCTGGACAACCAGACCGTGCTCCGAACGCACGATCAACCCATCAGCCATCGCCGTCGCCCAGGCGACGGACTCGATGCAGCCCGATTTGCCGGTCGCTGGGGCGAAATCGAGAGCGGCCAAGGAGCCGATAACCTCCCAAACCTGATGTGGGCCGCTGGTCAGACTCCAGGCCACACCCAACTCAAAAGGCAGAATCAAGTCCGGTTGCCCGAGGTTGCCAGGCAGGATGGGCTCATAGCCACGAGCCAGATCGTGAGGATCTCCGAACATATCCTGAAAGACAGCCAGGAAACCCTGCTGTGGATCGGAGATGCGTTGCCAGGCCTCCTGCTGCACGCTTTCCGGCATGGTCTTGGTGGCATGAGCCAGAGCGAGCTGGGTGAAATAATACTGCAGGGCAACATCGCCTGAGCTGGTCGATGATTCCGGCTGATAGACCGTGCCATCCGCTAAGGTAAACTGGCGAAGCCAGCCTTCACGCCAGCCGTAATAGCCTGCAGAGAGCTGGTTAGCGGCCCACCAAAGCTGCCCGTACAGACCTTTGCGGCGATAATCCCGCACCCCCAGGGCATAGCCGCTATTGAGCGCCTCCTCGGACTGCCCAGTCACGCATTGGCATTCATACTCCAGCAAGGCCAGCAGCAGGCGCGGGTTGATTGAGTTCTCCAACGCTACGCGAGCGACGACCTGCGCGGCCGGAATCCAGCCTGGCTCGCCCAGGTATTCCTGGTGCCTGCCCAGATAACCGCCGGCCTGCGCCAGGTAAGCCCCCACATCAAATCCAGCGGCAGACGGGGAATAGACCACCTGGCTATCCGGCAAGCTCAGCGCTGACAGAACCTTCTCGCTGCCGGATTGCTGCGCTCCAGCAGCCCCCTGAACAGGTACAGCCGAAAGTAAGATCAGCAGGAAGATAATTACCTGGCTCAGTAACTTGGCGCCACGCTGGGAGGCCTGGGTAAAGTTATGGATCATCGGGACCACGTGTAAGAATTGAAGCCGACTCGCTGAGCACAGAGGCAGGAACCGTGATGCCATCGCGGGTCAGCGTGCCCTTGTATGCTTCCTGACCGGCGTGAGCCACCCAGCCACCCAGGTTAAAGGGCAGAGGTCCGTCTGCCGGGATCCACTCGCCGTTGAAGCGGCGTGCGAGATGGATGTGTGTGCCGGTGGCAATGCCTCCCTCACAGGAAGGATGCCCCAAGGGGTCGCCGGTATCAACCCATTGCCCAGGCTTGATGCGGTTCTTCTCCGCCACGTGCAGGTACACCAGAACCCAGCCGGTTTGCTCGCGCCCATCGCCGTCCAGGTCAATGACCACCAGGCCATCATCAGCACGCGTCACCAGGCCGGAAGCGGCCGCCAATACCCAGGCCAGGCTTTCCACACAGCCGGAGGTGATCGAGCCGGGAGCAAAATCCAGGGCTGCATAAGCCCCTTCCTGCTCCCAGGCACCATGCGGACCGCCGGTAAAACTCCACTCCCAGTTGCGCACAAACGGCAGGATGAGGGGTGGCTGCGCCAACCCGGTGGGGAATAAGGGCTCGACGTGCCCGGCGCGCTCCCAGGGGTCACCGTACATTTGGGCGTACAAAGCCGGGAAGCCAGTTTGCGGATCGACTGCCTGATTCCAGGCATCGCCTTGTTTCAATTGGGCGAAATAATACAGCAACGCCACTGTACCGGCATTCAAATCCGGCGCCAGGCGCAAGGTGCTGCCGTCCGGAAAGGTAAGTTCCGTCAGGCGACCTTCACGATAGGCATAGTATCCGGTAGAGAGCTGATTGACCGCCCAGACCAATTGTCTATACAAACCTTTGTGACGATCGTTGATGTAACCTAACGGATAATCGCGCGCCTCTCGCTCCTCGGGGTTGCCATATACCCAGCCATTCTGGTACTCCAGCAGCGCCAGCAGCAAGCGTGGATTGATCGAGTTCTCCAGCGCTACCTTATAGACGATCTTGGCGCCACTGAGGGTGCCAACATTCTTAAGCCAATCCTGGAACGTAGCCAGGCGCCCACCGGCCTGGGCGACAAAGGCTTCTGTATCGAAATCGGCCGCGGAGGGAGAGAAAACCACCTCGCTATCGGGCAGCAAGCGCTCGGCCGAGGTGGTCGTACCCAGACGCGCCGGGATGAAAAGCACCTGCCCAGGGGTGAGGTAAGCTGTCCCCGGTAAGGGTTCGGAGGAAGCGATCTCGGATGGCTCGACGCCAAAGCGAGTGGCCAGCACCGGCAATGTGTCGGCAGCCTGGGCGTAATACATCATTGGCAGGTCACCATCCTGCGGGTTGCCCGTCGGCAACGCGGACAGGCCTGTTTCGGGACGACGATCGATCCATCGGGCGGTGGCATCAGGAGTTATTGCCACCGCTGCAATCTCAGGCGCCGGATCGGCTGGCTGTTCCGCCGTGGGGTAAATGTACTCGGCGCGCCCCGAGTCTGGGCCGCTGGGCGGGATCCAGTAGGCCGGCCCAATCGAGCAAGCGCTGAGGAATATTAGCAGAGAAAGCAAAGTAATTTTCTTCATCGCTGGACCGCATTTTCGGGAGCGCGGCCATCGTAGGCCTCGATGCGGCGACTGTCGCGCACCAGATACCCATCGTATTCGTTGTCCAGCCCCTGCGAAACCCAGCCATCCAGGTTAAAGGGGACACTTTGATCGGCCGGGATCCACTCGCCGTTATAGCGGCGGGCCAGATGAACGTGCGTACCGGCCGAGACACCGCCTTCGCAAGATGGGTGCCCGACCCGATCGCCGGCTTTCAGGACAGTCCCCAGCGGCACACGGTCACGCTGGTCGATATGCAGGTAGAGCACCGTCCAGCCGGTTTGCTCCAGGCCGTCGCCGTCCAAATCCTGGATGACCACTCCTTCGGCCGTGCGCACCACCGTACCATCCACCACGGCGGTTACCCAGGCGTCATTCACCACACAGCCAAGGGCTTCACCGGGGGGTGCAAAATCCAGTGCTGCCCAGGCCGAGCCATCGCCCCAACCGCCATGCGGACCGCCAGTAAAAGACCACTCGTACCCAGGCTCGAAAGGCAGCTGCATGGGCGGCTGCGCCAGGTCGGCGGGCACCAGCGGCTCAATCGCATAGTGAAATGGGAAGCCAAACAGATTCTGGTAAACAGTAAACACCCCTGCCTCAGAAACTGCCTGCTCCCATCCCGGACGGTCGTAGAGCACCGAGAACATATGCTGCACCCCAGCCGTGCCGGCGTTGATGGTGGGATTGATTGGGACAACATCCCCATTACCCAGCAGCCAGGCGTTAATCCCGTTGACGCGCCACAGATAATAGCCGCGGTTCAAGTTATTGGCGGCCCAGGATAATTCATAGAACAACCCTTTGCGGGCCGGATTGCGCACGCCAATTGGGAAGTCTTTTTTGCCATCTTTGGGGTTTGGGTTCGAAAGCCAGCCCCCTTGATACTCCAGCACGGCCAACAACAGGCGAGGATTGACCGAATATTCCAATGCTACCCGCTCGACAATCTCTGCCCCGCTGACCTGTTTGCCATCCACCTCTTCCCGGTGCATCGCCAGATAGCCGCCCTGCTCCTGGATAAAAGCACGCACATCAAAGCCAGCACTGGCAGGGCTGTAAACCAGCTCGGAGTCGGGAACAATCTTAAAACCGGGACCCAAACTCGCCGGATCCGGCAGGGGAATGGTCAAAACCTGGCCCACTTCCAGCAGATTCAGGTTGGCGAGCTGATTTTCATCGGCTAATTGCGATAAGCTGACGGAGTATTTTTGGGCAATCCGACCCAGGCTGTCGCCGCTCTGGACGGTGTACTGCTCAATTTCAGTGCGCAGGTCAGGTAAGGGATGGGGTTGATCGGGGGTAGGGGTAATGATGGGTAGAGCGCTGGTCGGGGCAGGACCCGCTCCACCCGATGATCCACTGCTTGGCGGTAGGGGTGTACCGGCAGACGGCTGCCACGAGACGCTCCAATGCTCCTGGTTGCGTTTTTGTAAGCTGCGGACTCCGGCGATTGCCATCCCCGCCACAATGGTGATGGCAATCAGTAATAGGGCCATGCTGGGTTGTAGTTCTCGACGGTCCATGGGTGTGTTCAGGGGAAGATTCTACCATATCGAGCAGTTGCAATATTAAGACCAGGGTATGCCAGAACTGTACCGTTCCAGTAATAGGGGATTTGCCGTATTCACCTCTTGACAAGGCAACCAAATGGGGATACAATTCAATCAATTATACATTTATACAATAACAACAATGATACAATTCAGGAGGCAACCCTTGAATAGCGAGCCACACCGTGCAATTTCAGCTTGACTTTCGCTCCGGGCAGCCGATTTATTTGCAGATTGTCGATCAAATTAGGCAGAAAGTGGCCAGCGGCGAGCTGAAACCTGGCGACCAGCTGCCTACCGTGCGCCAAATGGCGACCGACCTGCGCGTAAATTTCAATACCGTGGCGCGCGCCTATCGCATCCTGGATGAATCTGGCTTGATCTCGACTCAACAAGGGCGTGGCACTTACATTTGGGACACACCACCCGGCGAGGTTGACGAGATGCTGCGCCAGGAAGCACTGGAAAGCCTGACGCGGCGCTTCTTGCACACTGCCCAACGCCAGGGATACACGCCGGTTGAAGTGCAAGCCGCACTCGACGAACAACTGACCGCCTGGCGCCGGGGCGATGACATTCTGGACGAATAATCTTTACTCGGTTTTACCCTGCTAAAACAGAAGCAGGAATAGACATAAAGAACTATGAGAGGTAACAATGAGCATGCTTAATGTAAGTGATAAATCCGGCAACCAACCCGATACCTACCGGGTCAACACCGCAGCCGTGATGCTGTGCGTGATCTTCATATTGATTGGTGTGGCAGGAATCTTCTGGCTGGATAACCAGGGCGTTGATGTCGGATGGATCATCGCCTGGGTGACCCTATTCACCCTGATTGGCCTGTTCTTCCTGACTTCCCTGAAGATCGCCAAGCAGTGGGAGAAAGCCGTGGTGCTGCGGCTGGGCAAGTTCCGAGGGCTGCGCGGCCCAGGTATGTTTTGGATCGTCCCCGTGGTGGACACCACACCCAACTGGATCGACCACCGGGTGATGGTTACACCCTTCAATGCCGAGAAGACCCTGACCAAAGATACGGTACCGGTCGACGTCGATGCGGTGCTGTTCTGGCTGGTTTGGGACGCCGAGAAAGCCGCTCTGGAGGTAGAAAACTACCGTGCTTCCCTAAGCTGGGCAGCGCAAACCGCCCTGCGGGAGATCATCGGGCAGATGAATCTGGCGGATATCCTGGTAGGACGGGCAAAAATGGACGCCGACCTGCAGCGCATTATCGACGAACGCACGACGCCTTGGGGAGTAACGGTGCAATCGGTGGAAATCCGCGATATCGTCATCCCGCAGGACCTGGAAGACGCCATGAGCCGCCAGGCGCAGGCCGAGCGCGAGCGCCAGGCGCGTGTGATCCTGGGCGAATCTGAGAAGCAGATTGCCTCCAGCTTTGCCGAAGCCGCCAAAGCCTACGCCGATAACCCCACCGCCCTGCACCTGCGAGCCATGAACATGCTGTTCGAAGGTCTGAAGGAGAAGGGAGCGATGATTATCGTGCCGAGCAGCGCAGTCGAGACCATGAATCTGGGTGGCTTGAGCGGCATGGTAGCGCTGGCACAATCGATGGCTCCCAAGACCGAGGAGTAAGCGATGTCCGAGAACGAACAGTGGGAATATCGTGTTCAAACGATGGGAAGCCTGTTGCGCGAGGTGAAAGACCAGGAGCTGTATACCTTGCTCAACGCCTGGGGGCAGGAGGGTTGGGAAGTAGTCAATGCCGTACACACCAGCGGCAACCGGGTGATTGTGGTTGCCAAGCGACTACTAAGCGGCAACGAACGTCGCCGGAGATCGTGGCCAACCAGTTAAGACGATGTGTTTCACGTGGAACCAGGCGGAGGCGGTTGAATCAGGGAATCCAGCCGCCTCCAACATAAAAAATATAGTGATTTAAGTACACCGGAGACCCATTCATGTCACAAGATCTGCAAACTTTACTGCTACTGTTGATTCCGATCATCCTGATCCAGCTCGGACTGGCAATTTATGCCCTGATCGACCTATCGAAGCGCAAATTGACCCGTGGACCGCGCTGGCTGTGGGCAGTTTTACTGGTGATAACGGCCCTAGCGTTCCCGTCCGGCATCATTGTGCAGGCTATTTACCTGCTGTGGGGTAGATTAGTCGAGGCTAATACATGATTCGCGTGGAAAATCTGGTCAAAACCTACGGCAGCGTGCATGCGCTGGATGGATTGAGCCTGCACGTTGAGCCGGGCGTGGTTTACGGCTTCCTGGGACCGAATGGCGCCGGGAAAACTACCACTCTACGCATCCTGTCCGGCCTGGCGCGCCCCGATCGAGGCCAGGCTTGGATCATGGATCAGCCGGTGGCGCTGAGGCAGAGCGCCGGACAGGGGGTTGCAGCGCGTCTCATGGTCGGTGTGCTGCCCGAAGAACCGGCTTTTTATGCCTGGATGACGCCGCGCGAGCTGCTGCGAGACCTGGTAGCCCCATTATACGGTATGGAGCCGGCCGAAGCGGCTAAAAGAACCAACCTTTTGCTCGAGCAGGTCGGTTTAAGCGGCTCGGCAGACCGGCGAATTGGCGGATTCTCACGCGGCATGCGTCAGCGGCTGGGATTAGCCCAGGCGCTGGTTCATCGCCCGAAGATTTTGCTGCTGGATGAGCCGGTCAGCGCCCTGGACCCCGCTGGACGCAAGGAAGTGCTGGAGCTGATCGACGATCTGCGCCAGCAAGCCACCGTTTTGCTCTCGACTCACATTCTGGCGGATGTCGAGCGGGTGTGCGACATGATCGGGATCATCAATCAAGGGCGCATGATCATCGAATCCGAGCGTGAAGCGCTACTGGAGCGCTATGCCGTGCCCCTGATCGAGGTTGAGAGCGACGATGCCCTGGAAAACTGGGCCGAGCAAGCCAGGAGCCTGCCGGGTGTAGAGAGCGTAACGCTAGCGAATCACACCGCCCGCCTGCAGGTGAAGGATGCTGCAACCATCCAGGCAGAACTGCTGGCATCCTTGCTGCGCCAGGGTTTGCACCTTCAACGCTTTGAAATCGTGCGACCTTCGCTGGAAGACGTCTTCCTGCGGCTGACGAACAGCACCAAACCGACCGATTAGGCTGGGAGGAGGCGATTCATGTTCCCTACATTGTTGAAAAAAGAGATGCGCGAACAGCGCCGAACACACCGGCTGTTGATTTTCGTGGTCGCATTTGCCCTGATTGGCCTGATGTCGCCGCTAATCGCCCGCTACACACCCTTACTGCTGCGCAGCATACCGGATGTCCCGGCAGAATTGGCGGCGATAATCCCCGACCCGACCCTGAAAGATGCCGTCGACCAATACACCAAGAACTTTTCCCAGCTTGGATTACTATTAGTGATCGTCTTGACCATGGGAATCATTGCTCAGGAGAAGGAACGCGGCACAGCCGGGATGCTGTTCACCAAACCTGTGCGGCGGAGTGCATTTGTCTTAGCCAAATGGCTGGCCAGCATGGGCAGCCTGCTGGCAGGACTGCTGCTGGCGGCGGTTGGCTGCCTGTTTTATACATGGATTCTGTTCGAGCCGCTCCCCATAGGCGGTTTCCTGGCGTTAAATGCCCTGCTGATGGTCTTTTTAGGCTTTTTCATGACCCTGGCATTGACTGGTAGCGCCCTGGCGCGCAGCCAACCGATGGCGGCCGGTTATGCCTTCGCCCTGGTGGTCGTGGCGTTGATCCTTGGCGCCCTACCGTGGCTGGGAGAGTACATGCCAGGCAGGCTGATGGCCTGGGGCTGGGGGTTGGTGATGGGAGGTGCAGCGAGCGCCTGGCCGGCATTGATCGTCTCATTGGGGTTGACGGGGTTAGCACTGCTGGCAGCCTGCCTGTACCTGGAAAAAGAGGAGCTTTAACCAACAAAAGTGTGAGTGGGAGGCTGAATGCCCACTCACACCGTCGTAGCGTGGTATTTGTTTCACGTGAAACACTCTAAACGCCGGCTTTACGCGCCCATTCTTCCAGTGTTTCTTCGACCAAATCCAAAAATGCGTCCAATGCGGCCAAGCGCTGCTCAAATTCCACACCGAGCAGGCCTAAATAACCGATAGCCTGGCGCCAGGTAGCCTGGATTTCGGTGTTTTCTGGCAACAAATTAGCAGCAATGGTCCAGGTGCGCAGCAGAGGCCACAGCACAGCCTGCGGTTGATCCCCCTCCAAGATGGAGAGGAATGCCCGCCGGTAATACAATAAGCGATAGGGATGCAAACGCGCCGGCGCTTGCTCCTCCGGGAAGGCCTGGTAGGCGGCCTGCCAGAGCGGAATCCAGCTTGCCAGGGTATCGTTTTCCAGGTTGGGAGCGCCCAGCAAGCCCAGCAGGCCGTGACGCAGCCCCGATTTACCCGCTGCTGTAGCCCTGGCAGGAAAATTCAATAGGAATCTGCGCTCGGCGAGCGGCGACCCGCTCAGACTGGCGATGGCATTAGCGGCGTGACCCACCGCCTGCAGGTAATCCGCCACCTGCCCCGGTCCTTGCTCAAATTTCTGCTCATGGTACGTAGTCCAGATCCGGCGAGCGTGCTGCTCTTGTTTTTGGGCGCGCTCCAGCACGTGATCGGGACGGTCGAACTGGCCGCGCACGCTGGCGATAGTGAAATCCAGGAAGTGTTGGGGGTCATAGAGCGCCCGGCAGGAGCTCAGAGTCGGTCCAAGCCAGGCATGTACGCGCAGATTGCGGGTGTTGCGGTAATCGACATACTTATGGTGGGCAATATCCAGGTGAGCCTCATCGGTGAGATGCACAATTTCGCGCTCGGTCGGGATCGTGTCGAGGTGAATAAATACAAGGTCAATGTCGGCAGTGCCGCCGAGAAGGTAAGAATCCCCCAAAAGCGAGCCGCACAAATATGCCGCGATTATGCTGCGGTCGGCACGCGTGCGCTGCGCAACCGTGTCGCGAGCGATATTCAGCAAGATCTCGCGAGTGATACGCATGGATGTCTTTACCTCCTCAAAGCAGCTGCATCTAGATGGATACTATCCATCGCCGGAAATTTCCAGTGGCAGCTCCGGCTGGAAAGGAACGATTTTTAACGCCTGGCGAATGCGGTTTTCAACCGATTTCAAGTCTTCCGGGCGGCTGACGTAATTGAGATGCGTGGTATCCAGCACCAGGACCGGCGAGCGACGGGAAACATGATCAGCAAAAAACGCCTCATACGATTGATTTAACTCGGCGATGTATTCGCGTTCCATATTGCGCTCATAGGGGCGGTCACGCAGGGCGATGCGCTGCATCAGAGAGTCATTATCCGCCCGCAGGTAAACAATCAGGTCGGGCACCGGGATTTTTTCGGCAAGGGCGTCGTGCAGTTGATCATAGGTGACTAACTCATCGCCGTAGAGGTTAATACGGGCAAACAAGGCATCCTTTTCGAAAGTGTAATCGGCGATTAAATTCCGGCCCGCCGCCAGGAGGTCCGGGACGGAGCGGCGCTGCTGGTGATAGCGGCTGAGCAAGAAAAAAATCTGAGTCTGGAAGGCATAGCGCTGGCGGTCGGCGTAGAAGTCTGAAAGGAAGGGGTTTTCTTCGAAGACCTCCAGCAGCAGATCCGCCTGAAAAGCGGGTTGGAGCAGGCGCGCCAGGGTGGTTTTCCCAACGCCAATGACACCTTCGATAGCCAGGTACATGTGGAATCCCTTATGTAAATCAATATATATTGCAATTATATAGTCTACTGCAATATATCATACATAGCTTGCCGAAAGACTAGCAACCAGCGGCTCTCGCCCACTAAGGATACCAGCCTTTAAGCCAGAATGCAACTGCAATTCGAGAAGGTTTATTCAATTCTGATATTAAATTTACCGGAAGCAGTCAGGATACATTTATTACTAGCTGCGCTTTTTGAATAACTCCCGCAGCAACAGCAATCCGCCTATGCCCATTACAACCAGCGCCAGGATATAGCCAAGAATCGACGCCAGGGTAAGCGCCCACCACCAGCCCACTGGCTCGATCTCACCGGAGGCCAGGCCGGTGACAACGGCCAGCACCTGCCCGCCAACCAGCAATACAACTGCAATGACGAGAGACCAGCCGATGAGCCTGTGGCGTGAATGCGCCCGATATGCCGCCCAGAAGAGCAAACCGCCGCCAAACAAGGCTACCGGGAATAGCTCGGCAGGCATCAGGTAGTCAAACCGGAAAATGCCTCTCTTGATGAGCAGCGCCACAGAAAACAAGATCGGAGCCAGAATCGGGAACCACACCAGCAGTGTCCCTATAATGGCCAGAACCTGGGTCAGCGCGCCTCTGTTATTCATGGCTTTGGCTTCTTTTGAGATGACTCATCCGGACATCCTTGTGAACACGCGGCAGATCGCCAGACTCACCCATAGTTTCCTTTGGCGCGCCTCGGCCGTATCTTTTTCCTTCTCATTGGGCTTCATGTAGGATACTTTCCACAATCCGCTTTCTTCCTGATGATCGCAGAGCCAATCCAACGCTCGCTGGATCTGATCATCCTCCCTGGACAACCCAATCCGGGAAAGAGAATCCAGGGCGGATACCAGGTTATTCCACCAAAAAGGATACTCAAATCTGACCCAGTATTCTGCCGCTTGCAGGGAGGTATAAGAATCCGGCTGGAAAAACCTGGATTTCAACAAGTACGCGGCGGTCTTAGCTGCCGCGGAGTTGCGGTAATCCGGGTGGACTGCAAAAGCGCGCAGGATCATGCCCGTCCAGTTATGCGAGAAAGGCTTGGAGCGGTCAGGCTCGACCGGTTGCGCATATTGGGTGATCAAGCGATACTGGGTGGCACGATCAAACTTGTAGGTGAGGATCGGGATCGTCCAGCCCTGATCCGATTGGCGCATCGCCAGCAGCCATTGGAATCCTTTTTCAATGCGCGGGTCAGCTTCATAGCCGGCTTGGATGAGGAGCGCTATGATGGCGCCGGTATAGTAGGTTGCGTATTGATTGGCGAGGATGCCTCGGAAGTCTCCTTCTTCGCTCTGGCACGAGAAAAGGTACTCAGCGGCTAAATTTGCCTGGGGATGCTCGCGGCTGAAGCCGTACTGCTCGACCAAGTATCTGAATACGCGCCAGGTTTCGATCAGAAAATGATTAATGGCCGGATGTTTTGCCTCGCCTCTGTGGGGCCAGCTTCCATCTAGAAGTTGCTTCCGGATAATTTTCTGGGCACCCGGCAATTGCCACAAGCATTGAACCGGATCTACGTCCTCCCCCAAGAGATCGCGCCGCACAAAGTACTGTAGCGCCTCGTTTCCAGAAGATAACAGGGGCGGCAAGGGATCGAACTTGAAATGCAATCGCCAGTCGTTCAAAGTTAAATTCAGTATATACAAACTATCGATGTTATGCAACAACTTTTCCGCACCAAAGTTACCATAAGCCCTCATTTCCTTGCATATTCGGAGTATTAAGATTAAAATTGCAGAATATATCTTGTTTTAAAAATCTTGCAGAAAGGTAGACCCTCCTATGAGACTCTTACACATTGTAGCAACCCCACGCGGTCACGAATCTAATACCATTCGCATTTCCAATGCTTTAATAGAAGAACTCCATTTAAAGTATGATGACCTGACGGTTAAAGTATTGGATTTATTTAAAGCCGATTTACCTGCTGTAGCTGGTGAAAATATCGAGAGTAAATACAAACTGATGACAGGTCAAGAACTTGATAATCATCACAAGTCATCCTGGGATGCGATTGAAGCCAACATCAAACGGTTCTTGGATGCGGATATTTACTTGATTACTGTTCCTATGTGGAATTTTGGCATCCCCTACGCCCTAAAATACTATATCGATGCGATTGTACAACCAGGCTACTTGTTTCGCTATAATGAGCTTGGTATACCCGAAGGGTTGATTGAAGGAAAGAAGATGGTCGTTGTGACTTCGCGGGGTGGAGATTATTCCCCGAATACTCCCCTGCACGCGCTCGATTTTGTGGAACCCTACTTACGTGCAATTTTTAATTTTGTTGGGATCAGAGACATCCACTTTATTAACGCACAGCCTATGGACATCTCCCCAGCGGCCCGAAGAGCTGCAATGCTGAAAGCAATTGACGAAGCACGGGCGCTGGTAGCCGACAACCACTTGAATGGTTATGAACCGATTGAATCTGTAGAATTCCCCAAGGGGGTTAAGCCGGCTCCATTAGAAGCATACTCCCAAGATTAGATAAAGCACCGTCAGAGTGGCGCACGCATACTCTGACCGGGGGTAGCAGGGTATTCAATCCGATCTCACTCGTAAAAGAGCAGCAGCCGAAAGCAAGAATAAGACCCCAAACATGGCATATAAGACCAGGTATCCCAGCCCTGGCAGGTGGGTGAAGTACAGGCCGAAATAATCGGCAATGGGCCCGCCCAGATAGGCGCCGACTGCGCCGGCCCCAGCCGCAGCCAAGTTTTGAATACCGAGATATTTACCGGCCTGGCCATCAGGGATCAGGCCGGTGCCCAGCGCCCAACTGGCGGCATAGACAATCCCTGCCCCAATGCCAATCAGCCCACCGCCGAGAATAACGACCGCCAGGTGGGTGGAGGATAGGAGAATAATCGTGCCCAGTGCGGCAATCAGGCAGCCCAGGATGGCCAGGCGCTTCTTGCCGTAGCGGTCGGCGAGCCAGCCGCCGGGCAGGGTAGTGATGGCGAGCAGGATGCCCAGCAAGGCCAGGAAGAGGGCGCCGGGACCGGCAGCCAGCTCACCCTTTATCCCCAGGCGCGTCTGGATAAAATAAACCGAAAACACACCCATATTAAAAATAGCGGCCAGGAAGGTCAGGCGATGCAGTATCCACCAGCGATAGGAGGGATTACCCTGCAGAGCGGCCTTGCCCAGGCCGATTCTTAAGCTGATCCATGCTCCGGCGAGCAAGGCCAGTGCGATGCTGAACAGGCCGATAAATCCTACCACCACGGGCTGCAGCCATACAGTCGGCTCCACAGGCCAGCGGGCTACCAACTGTACGAGCGCACCCAACAGCAAGATCACCGCGGCAAAAAAGGCCGTCATCAGGAACAGCCGCAGGAGAGGCTCAATTTTGATCGCTGAGGTGTGCGCCTCGGGAACCGGTTCTTTCACGGTCAATGTTATCAAGGATGTGAGCAGCAAGATCGCCATCCCGATATACAGCGCCGGTTGGAAATCACCGCGACTGATCAACGGGCTAACAAAGAAAGCCACGAACAGCAGCGGTAGCGGGACTTCCAGCAGGGCTTTGACCCCGGAGGCGATGCCGCGCTGGCTGACATCGACCAGGTCCGGGATCAGGCCATTGGCTCCGGCGCAAGCTGTGTTATAGGCAACCTGCAACAAAATGAGCAACAGCAACAAGATTTCAAAGCTGCTTTCGCCGCGCATGACGGGCGAGGAAGTGATCATCAGTAAAAATGCCAGGGTACCCAGGGTGCCGGCCAGGATGAAAGGCCGGCGGCGCCCCCAACGCAAATGGGAGCCGTCCGACAAAACACCCATCAGCGATTGCGTCAGGATGGAGGCCATCAAAGACCACAGGCGCACCCGACCAAAGTACTCCCCTTGCTGTGTTACGCCCACGATCTGCTGCACCAGCAGCGGCAAAATGAAACCGTTGGTGACGGTGAGGGTATTCAGCCCAAAGAACAGGGCGTTAATTTGCAGCAACTCATACCAACGGGACAAGACTCACCCCGCTTGCGCAGGTTTTACCTGAGTTTCGTTCTTCGGCTCCTGTCTACCCAAGGTCATACCGACAGGATCAGGCTTTGCTCGATGTTCTTGACGTGCCAGTCCACCTGGTCAAAGGGGTGCACGGCGTGGAAGAGGAAGACGATCAGGATGGCAATCACGCGCAGCGCATCCAGGTAGTACAAGCGGGGGGGACGATTGGGTCGGTTGGGTGGGAGCTTTAGCGATAGCTTGATCGGTCATGGAGTGCCTCCAATGTTAACAAAAACCTGATACTTCAACACAACTCCCTGGCATTCAAAGACCCTGGACGATGAAGCGCTGCGAATAGGTTAAATTGATTATCGCGCGAATTTGTGGAAAATCAATAAAATGCGATCAATCACACACCTTGACAATTACCGATCTCGCGCTAAACTGAAGATACGATTGCAACGAACCATTATCGATTATTTGAGCGCGCTTGGTGGACAACGTACAGAGATTGCTTCGCAAAGTTCGCTCGCAATGACTAAAGACGGAGGATAGCTATGGCAGGTTTAAACCGCGTGCAATTGAT
>JAGDMX010000422.1 GCA_017860725.1 Chloroflexota bacterium
AAACTTACGGTATTTCATGGCTGAGCTCCTTCTTGAACTGAATAGGTTACTTTTTGGGTCTGACAATCCGGATCGATCGTTATCAAAATCGTCATTCCATCACCACCTCCCGTTCATTGTTACGCGCTGATCTGATTAATTCCCAAATTAGGTAGAAACGGCACAGCCTGCACACAAATCTTCCCTCCAGACTGCTTTCCCATCAACAATATGGTATTGCTCTTGCCAGACTTGCTTCAGGGATAACACTTCAGGAAGCCCTTGCAGACTCTGATCTTCTGATTCCGAGATAGCTTTGAGCAAGTAGGTTCCATCAGACCCGATCGCCCGAGTCAATACATCCAGCTCTTGCCTGTCTCCGGCAAAATTGATCGGCTGATGTTTATAACCGTAACGCTCATACCAATGCGGAAGGGCATGCGAACGCAGCCATCCAGGATGCCTGGCCGCCAGGATTTCCAGCGCCTGAACGATGGCTTCCCAGGTGTCTGCCAAGCGGCTAAACAGGCAAACCTGGATGACGATGTGGCCTGCCTCTAGGCTTATGTGTTCTCCATAGGTCGCGGGCCGGAGGTCTGCCAGGCGGGCAAGCAGGGTTTGCAGCGTTTGGAGGCCTGGCTGATCGACCAACAAGCACTTACGGAAATCACAAAACGCCGATGGGTGAAATCCTGTGGCATTGAGCGGCAGGTGGAGCGCATATTTCCAGTCTCGACGCTGGCGCACCGCGTCTGCAGCCTGACTATCCGGCAGGGTTTCCAGATATTGGAAGATCGTGATCAGGTAAAGTTCCGCCTGGATCCGGGCTGGGTTTTGACTTGATTTTTTGGAATTGGAGAGGATCAGACCGTTAAAGAGCTGGTTCACCTGATCGCCAGTGGCAACGTAAAAATTGCTGCTGCCAAAGATTGCCCGCACCACCTTCGATGTGTCTGTGGGGATCGGTGGAAAGAGCTCTGAAGTCACAGTGTCATCTCCCTCCGAGAAGCGGGACCCTTCCACTCACCTTTGCCTCAGCAATCGGGGCACCTGTATCGATCTTCCCCGGAGCTGGTTCATGCAGAGAACGATCGGAATCCTGTTTCCAGGATCAAGCCGACCTAACAAACATGCAAGGTTAATATAGCGTTAAAAAACTTAGCTGTAATCCGTAGAAATTCGCTGTTTTTTACAATGATTTTCGGTGGAAAACTACGCGCGCAACGGTCTTTCCCCCCGTTTCAATTTGTGCGTAGATGTAGGAATCTCTTTCGATCACGCGCGTAACTACGCGCGTAGCCATTATTTCAAAAGACCTTTTTTTTCAGCGTATTCGACCAGCTCGACCCGGTTCTTGATGCCCAGCTTACTGAACAGGCTGGCGCGGTGGCCTTCGACGGTGCGCGTGCTGATGTACAGGGCTTCGGCGATCTGTCGGTTGGTAAAGCCGCGGATGATATAGCCCATCACCTCGACCTCACGGGGAGTGAGTTCGTGGAGAGCATCGTTTTTTGGTTTCGTATCCGGGTTCAACTCTTTCAATAAGAACCAGGTGATGGCTGGATGGATATATATATCGCCGCGGGAGATCGCTTGAATGGCCGTGATCAGCTCTTCTTCAGCGGCCCGCTTGATGATATACCCGGAGGCCCCAGCCTGGATCGCCTCCCGCAACAGGCTTTCTTCAGCATACACGGTGAGGATGAGCACCCGAGTTTGGGGATAGGAAATCCTCAGGCGACGGGTGGTTTCAATCCCATCCATACCTGGCATATTGATATCCAGCAGCACGATATCCGGGCTAACTTCTCCTGCCAGTTGGAGGACTTCTTCCCCACTGGCAGCTTCTCCAACCACCTCGACGGCTGGCTCATCCTCGAGCATGGCGTGAAGACCGGCTCGCATTAAACCGTGATCATCCGCTATCAGGATCCGAATGGTCAACTGGCACCTCCACAATGATTGACGTACCTTTGCCTGAAGAGCTCTCAATAGTAAGAGTCCCTCCGAGCATTTCCGCTCGTTCAGACATGCCCACCAGACCCAGGTGATCCTGATCCTCGAGTAATTCAGAATCAAAACCGATGCCATCGTCTTCAATAAAAACCTTCACCTGTTCGTCACCCTTCTCGATGAGAATCCCAACGCTGCTGGCGTGAGCATGACGCACTACATTGGTTAAGGCTTCTTGGACGATGCGGTAAATGGCTGTCTCCATATCTTTCGGTAGCCGTTCCCCGGTGAAACCAATCGCCTTAAATCGAATAGAAAGCCAATCGGTATTCATATTATGGGCTAGTTGTTCCAGGGCGGCCACCAACCCGAGGCGATCCAAAGCGACCGGTCGTAGATCCATTGCCAGCCGGTGTAGCTCTTCCAGAACATTGTCTGCCACATCTTTCAAATCCTGCAATCGCTGTCGCAGATGCGGCGGGCATTCCGGATCTTGTTCCAGTTGTCCAAGATTGATTTTCATGGAGGAAAGCGCCTGACCGGCTTCATCGTGCAGTTCGCGTGCGATCGTGTAGCGTTCGTTCTCCTGGATTTCCACCAATTTTCGGGCGAGGGTTTGCAACCTTTCACTGTTATAGCGCACATGCTCGAACAGCCAGGCGTTTTGGATCGCCACCGCGGCCTGGGCGACCATGGCCTCAGCCCATTGGATCTGCTCCGGCGGAAAAGGTTCCTGTCCAACCCGACCGAATTCAACCAGGCCGATGACTTTTTCGCTGGCTACAATGGGAACCACCAGCCAGGTGCGAATTGGATCGCTGCCATGCAGATCTTCCCCGGTCGTGAAATCCGAAATATACGGGATCGTGAGACTCCTGCGGTTGGTTTTCAAGCGTTGGATGAGCGAATCCGTAATGCCAGTGGTTGGGAAGGTGGGGATTTCCTCCCGATCGGCCCATATTCCGTAGCCGCGCAGGGCGCGCACTGCCAGGCGATTTTCGTCCGCTAATAAAGTAACCCCAGCCGTGTCTGACGGCACTACCCAGCGAATATGGTCTAACAAAGTGTTAAACACGTGTTCCAGGTCAAGAGTCTGGGTTAGCTCCTGAGCCGCCGTGCTTAAAGCTTCGGCGATCTGGCGAGCGCTCGTCTCAGCCTGGTATAACTGGGCATTGTTGAGGGCGGTTGCGGCCGGCGCAGCGAAGGCGATCAACTGTTTCACTGCTTCCTGGTCAAATGCCCTTTCAGCCTGGTTA
>JAGDMX010000074.1 GCA_017860725.1 Chloroflexota bacterium
CCAATGATCATGCCAACCTGGTCGGAGATATTCAATGTAGTCCAACTCACGGCTTCATCCCCCCAGATCTGGGTTCACTGTCTTCTTCGTTCATCCTGCGAATGAATGCAACGATCACCCCCAGAATCATGATTGCTGCACCCGCCCACAAAGCCAGGCTGTATGTCGACCAGGGAACACCTGCTTGATTATTGTTGAGGAAGAAAAGTGCAGATTCCTGATATGCCATACCTCCAGCAACACCGCTGATCAACCCCTGGAGCTGTTGGGGTTGGCTGGCGTAATATGGCTGCAAGATGGGGGCGGCTTGGGCGCTGGACACGAATACCAGAGGCTTATCACCCAGCTTTGGTCCAATCTGCTCAATCCAGGTGCGACCCGTCTCGGGATCATCGGTAATCACCAGTACCAGGCTGAAGTCCGAGATATGGTAGATCTGATTTACCTCTGAGTTTTCCCAGGCCGGCTCTCCGTCTGCAGTCACAGGTGTCATTTGGTGAGGTTTCTCACTAAAAATCAGCAGACCGCTTGCCCCACCCGGTAAATACCCCAGGTTTTGGTATTGTTCTGGAGCCTGGTAAACCGAATCCGTATAACGACCGATTTCAGCAATTAGCAGCTCTGCCAGAGCCGGTCCGGTTGGTTGCGTGGAGATAAGAGTCAGGTAGGCTTGTTGGGCCATCAGGTGAGCCAGTATGCCCTGAGAAGCCCGCGACATCTCACCGATATAAGCAGGCTGGTAATCAAATGCTACTAAGACGGGTGCGCCCGGAGGCAAAGAGTAGATCAACTGGCGCGCAGCCAGAGTCTCGGAAGAGAGTTCCGGCGGGCTGAAAAAAGGCAGTTCTACCAGCAAAGAAATTAAGATGAGGAGAATGATTACCGAACCAACTCCGATGCGGAGCAGGTTGTTGGCGCGCATTTTCGGTTGTCCTGGGGGTGTGGGAGTTGTCCCTTCTCCAGCGATCAGCTCTTTGAGCAGGCGAGTATGGGCCTGCTGTGCCGGAGTCAAGCTGGCTTTCCCGAGCAGACCTCCCACCCCATGAATTTCACCAGGAATATGAGGCGACGATAGGTCTTCCGGTGGATTTGGGGATTGACTGCCGGACTTGGTGGCATCGATTGGGCTATCCTGGGTTTCAATCGGTGAGCCGCAAATCTCGCATTTGTGATTATCCGGGGGATTCAAGTGACCGCAGGTAAGACAAGTAATCGAATCCATCTCTAGCCCTCGTAAGGACGGTCAGATCCTGTCAGGATTCGTACGCCGGTAGCAACAACTCCTATGCCAATCCCCAGCAAGATTCCCCTTGCTCCTGCCACTGTTGGCACTTGCAGAAGCCAAGTGCGGAGGCTTTGCAAAACAGGCATATTTACCTCTGGTAGATAGGTGCTGCCAACCAGGATCAAGATTGCTGTACCGATAAAAACCAACGAGAACCAGTCAAAGCGACGGTGAAGCATCCTGAATACCGCAACCAGTAGGGTAATAGCCAATAAAGCCAGCAAACTGGCTTCAACAGGAAGCTGAACATAGCGAAATATCCATAAAGACCAGCTTCCGGTGGGAGTATCTACAATGGCAACCAGGAATGTGAGTACAAATGCAATCAGGAGAGCCAGGCTATACGCTCCGCCCGGCTTTGGTTGCGAAACCTTCAACCAGTGTACATACAACAGGTTGAGAATCCCCACCAGCACGGCCATGCCTGCCAGGATTGCCGCCCAGCGAACGAACAAGTCCCTTAGCGTTGCCAGGGCGGGTAGGTTAATCCAATATCCAAGCAATACCACCAATCCGCTCGCTATGGCAATGACAAGCAAGAAGACAGAAAATGGCCGTCGCCTCATAGTGCGCCTGCCAGTTTCAGTATCACCCCAGCAAGAATTATAAGAATGATAATCCAGCGCAATATATCCTGCGCTTTCACGCTGGCTGCATGAGATGGTTCTGCACTCAGGTAAGCACCGCCGGCAAACAGTTCCTCTCCGATCAGAGCATCATCCGCGGTCGCCAGCATGACAGATTGCGCCGGTAATCCATCGCTGCCAGCTATAACAAGCTGGCTTGATCTTTCACCTGCCTCTGCTAGTAATCCTGCTTCGGAGCCAAAATTTCCGGCTAAAAGATTGGCCTGTAATGGCTGATCAAGGATTGTTAGCATTGCACCGGCGGCATAAGAGAATGGTGTAATGCCGGTCACCTGATTTTGACTCGCCTTGGAGTTACTTTCCACCGCAGCCAGGCGATATGCCTTGTGTAGGGTGTCCTGGGCAAGACTAGCCAGGGCACCGTCGCCACTGGTGACCTGAGGGGATTGATCACCTTTACAGCTTTTTTGTGTGATTACCAGAAGCATGCTCAGGCTGACCAGGCCGGCTGCCCCGCGTATTCCATTGAGCCCGCCGCTGCCGATGGATATTTGTAAACCTCTGCCGTTCTCGATTGCCTGGCCAATAGTTTTTCTCAGGCGGGTAAATGCATCGATCCGACGCAGTTCCTCTAGCTCTTTCTGATAAGAGGCACGGTGTTTCCAATAGTAAAAGATGTAAAACAAGAGCGCAAAGGTTAGCAGAAACCCCAGGCCAAGAATCTCTGCACTCAACCATGCTGATAGATTCAAGTTGGGGATTCCTCCCTCAAATATTGAATGAACTTATGTGTTTGCCCAGGTTCTTCCAGTAAGTCGGTTAAAGCCAACAATTGCTCGGACTGAATGATGAATCTGAGATAAGGTTGGCCAAGATAAATGAATTGTGCGCCTAATGTAGTTAATGGACCAGCAGCTTCCAGAAATGCAGTCACCAGATTTATGCAACCCCATTTATCTATCGTTCTGGCCCAGGATTGCCAGATGTGCTGGTCGCTGGTCATGGCATGAGTATAGCACAATTCTCCACGATCACTTCTGATGAAATCATAACGGACTGTGCTCAACAAGCATGATAAATCAACATCTATGACGAATAAAAGGTGACAGGTCACAGGTATTTAAGGTGAGTTATATAACTATCCGAATCAATTAAGATTTACTACACTATAAGATGGATATCATTCCGTCAATAGACTGGAAGAATGGAGAAACAAATGATGAGAGAGAAAATCACGCTTGATGGCAATGAAGCTACCGCTAAGATTGCCTATAAGTTGAGCGAAGTAGTGGCGATTTACCCAATCACGCCCTCTTCGGCCATGGGCGAGTTTGCCGATGAATGGGCGGCGTACAAACAGCCCAACTTGTGGGGTACTATTCCCTTGGTGATCGAGATGCAATCGGAAGGTGGAGCCGCCGGCGCTGTACACGGCGCATTGCAGAGCGGCGCCTTGACCACGACCTTCACTGCCTCGCAAGGTCTGCTATTAATGATTCCCAACATGTATAAAATTGCCGGGGAACTGACTTCGACGGTCTTTCACGTCTCTGCCCGTTCAATCGCAGCTCAGGGCCTGTCGATCTTCGGTGATCACTCCGATGTTATGGCGACCAGAGGCACAGGTTTTGCACTGCTGGCGTCGAACTCGGTACAGGAAGCGCATGATACTGCCTTGATTGCCCACACGGCAACAATGGAGGCTCGAGTGCCCTTCTTGCACTTCTTCGATGGTTTCCGCACCTCACATGAAGTCAATAAAATTGAGCAGCTCGGCCAGGAAGATATTCGCGCCATGGTGGACGATAACCTTGTACAAGCGCACCGGGCCCGGGCCTTGTCACCGGATCGGCCTGTCTTGCGTGGTACAGCCCAAAACCCGGATGTTTATTTCCAGGCACGGGAGACGGTTAATCCTTATTATCAGGTTTGCCCGGATATCGTGCAGAAGTACATGGATAAGTTCGCCGCTTTAACAGGACGTTCTTACCATCTGTTCGATTATGAAGGTGCTCCAGACGCAGAGCGCGTCATTGTTGTTATGGGTTCCGGAGCCGAGACCGTGGCAGATACTGCCGCTTATCTGATGGGGCATGGCGAGAAAGTCGGAGTAGTCAAAGTCCGGCTATACCGACCTTTTTCGATGAAACATTTCTTGAAAGCACTACCTGCGACGGTAAAAACGATCACCGTATTGGACCGCTGCAAAGAACCTGGATCGAGCGGTGAACCGCTCTATCTCGATGTAGTGGCTGCCATAAGTGAAGGCGGTGCTTCCGACCCGAAACCTCGCATCCTGGGTGGGCGTTACGGTTTATCCTCCAAAGAATTTACCCCAGCGATGGCCAAAGGTGTTTTCGATGAAATGCTCAAAGATACACCGAAAAACCACTTCACAGTTGGAATTTACGATGATGTAACCCATAATAGCATCGATTATGACCCCGAATTCCATATCGAAATGCCGCAAACGGTACGCTGTGTCTTCTGGGGCTTGGGTGCAGATGGAACAGTGGGCGCCAATAAAAACTCAATCAAAATCATTGGCGAGGAGACTGATAACTTTGCCCAGGGTTATTTTGTATACGACTCAAAGAAATCTGGTTCGGTTACGATATCACACTTGCGCTTCGGCACAAAACCAATCCGAGCGCCGTATCTCATTAGCCAAGCCAATTTTGTGGCGTGTCACCAGTTTTCATTCCTGGAGCGATATGATGTCCTAAAGTATGCTGCTCCTGGGGCTGTATTCTTGCTGAATAGTATTTACGGTCCGGATCAGGTTTGGGATAACCTGCCTCGTGAGGTACAGCAGGCAATCATTGACAAGAAACTGCGATTCTATGTGATTGATGCCTATGAAGTTGCTGCCCAGACAGGCATGGGTGGGCGCATCAATACGATTATGCAGACTTGTTTCTTTGCCATCAGTAACGTTCTGCCGCGCGAGCAGGCCATCACTGAGATTAAACATGCGATTGAGAAAACATATGGCAAGCGCGGTGAGGCAGTCGTTAAGCGCAACTTCGAGGCAGTGGATCAGACCCTGGCAAACCTTTTTGAAGTCAAGGTGCCCGAGCAAGTGACCAGTGGCTTTACACGCCGTCCACCTGTACCGAATCAAGCACCGGAGTTTGTCCAGCAAGTACTTGGCGCAATGATTGCTGGCGAAGGCGATAGCTTACCAGTCAGTGCCATGCCGGCCGATGGCACCTACCCGACTGGTACCACCCAGTGGGAGAAGCGTAATATCACCCTGGAGATTCCGGTTTGGGAACCGGACCTGTGTATCCAGTGCGGCAAATGCTGTTTCGTCTGCCCGCACGCGGTGATACGGGAGAAGGTTTATGCACCGTCCTACCTGGAAGGAGCTCCAGAAAGCTGGCTGGCGATGGATGCTCGCTGGAAAGAGTTTCCTGACATGAAATATACCCTGGTGGTATCACCAGAGGATTGTACGGGTTGCGGCTTATGCGTGGAGGTCTGTCCTGCCAAGGATAAATCGCAGGTGGGGCGCAAAGCGATTAATATGGCACCTCAACCGCCCATTCGGGAGCGTGAGAACATTAACTGGGATTACTTCCTGTCTCTACCTGAAGTTGATCGCACGCAAATGAGCTTAAAAACTGTTAAGAATTCACAGTTACTTCAACCGCTGTTTGAGTTCTCCGGGGCATGCGCCGGCTGTGGTGAAACGCCATATCTTAAGTTGCTCACCCAGCTTTTAGGCGATCGCATCGTAGTGGCGAACGCCACTGGTTGTTCGTCGATCTATGGCGGTAACCTGCCAACGACACCCTGGGCTAAAAATGCAGAGGGGCGAGGTCCGGCCTGGTCGAACTCGCTTTTCGAGGATAATGCTGAATTTGGCCTGGGTATGCGTTTGACTTTGGATAAACATGGCGAATATGCTCGTGAGTTGCTTGCTCAATTAGCTGGCCTCGTAGGAGAGAGCTTGGTAGATGAGCTTCTCAGGGCAGATCAATCCAGTGAAGCCGGGATCAAAGCCCAAAGAGAACGTGTGGCAACCCTGAAGCAGCGTCTGGCGGGGATAGATGACGACCAGGCACGCGATCTGCTGAGTCTGGCGGATGTACTGGTGCGCAAGAGTGTCTGGATCATCGGCGGCGATGGCTGGGCGTATGATATTGGCTATGGTGGCCTGGATCATGTACTGGCCTCTGGGCGCAATGTAAACATCCTGGTGCTTGATACCGAGGTGTACTCCAATACCGGTGGTCAGGCATCTAAATCCACACCCCGGGCTGCGGTGGCAAAATTCGCTGCACAAGGCAAGAGTATCCCCAAGAAAGATATGGGCATGATAGCAATGGCTTATGGGTATGTCTATGTAGCGCGCGTGGCGATGGGAGCCAGCGATCAACAAACTCTGACCGCTTTCGCCGAAGCTGATGCCTACGATGGACCTTCTCTGATCATTGCGTACAGTCATTGCATCGCTCACGGTTATGATCTGAAGAAAGGCCTGGAACAGCAAAAGCTGGCTGTGGCTTCTGGGGTTTGGCCGCTCTATCGCTTTAATCCTGCCTTGATAGCGGAAGGGCACAATCCGTTATCAATTGACTCGAAAGAGCCTACGATTCCTGTAAGTCAGTACGCTTACAATGAAACTCGCTACCGCATGCTGCTGCAAAGTGATGAGCAGCGAGCCGAGGCTCTGATGAAGCTTGCCCAAAAAGATGTCAGGGGTCGATGGGATCTGTACAAGCAAATGGCCGCCATGCATTATGAAGGCGATGGGAATGGCAAAACCGGCAACGATTAGCTGGTTATGTCGCAATACAATAAGGAACATTGCTATGGTTGACTTGACAACAAACTACCTTGGTTTGACACTTAAGAACCCGTTCGTAGCATCGTCTTCCCCGCTTACCAATAAGCTTGGTACAGCATTGCAGTTGGAAGAGGCCGGCGTGGCGGCTTTGATCATGCCGTCACTATTTGAAGAACAGATTATCCATGATAGTTTGCGCCTGGATCGGGATTATACACGTGGTGCTGAGTCATTTGCTGAGGCGCTTTCTTATCTACCGGAAACAGGCCAGTACAGCGTTGGGCCGGATAAGTATTTGGATAACCTCAGCAACATCAAGCGCGCAGTAAAAATTCCTGTCTTTGGAAGCCTGAATGGCGTAACTACCGGTGGGTGGGTGGATTACGCCCGGCGAATAGAGCAGGCCGGGGCCGATGCCTTGGAACTTAACTTATATGATATCTGTACCGATCCAGAGATGGGCAGCCAGGAGCAAGAGGACAGGCATATAACCCTGGTTCGGGATGTGCGCGCCCGGGTGAGTATCCCCATCGCGGTTAAACTCAGCCCCTTTTACACGGCCCTACCTAACTTTGCACGCCGACTGACCGAAGCAGGCGCCGATGGATTAGTTTTGTTTAATCGCTTCTACCAGCCAGACTTTGACCTGGAAACGCTGGATGTGGTTCCCCATCTGGTGCTAAGTAATTCGCACGAATTGCGCCTTCCTTTGCGGTGGATCGCAATCTTATATGGGAAGATCCGCACCGATTTTGGCTTGACCAGTGGTTTGCACTCAGCAGAGGATCTGATCAAGGCGGTTATGGCAGGGGCCAGCGCCACCATGGTTGCCTCCGAGTTACTGATGCACGGCTTTGGCAGGGTGACTGAAATTCTGAACGATGTCCAGGAATGGATGGAAGAGCACGAATATGTTTCCATCGAGCAAATGAAGGGCAGCATGAGTCATCAGGCGATCGGCGATCCCTCCGCGCTTGAACGCGCCAACTATATGCGCGTGCTCAGCTCGTACTGATACACCTCGATACCAGATTAGAATGAATTGCCCCTACCCGTGCATGATAGATGGGTAGGGGCAATTGATTTTAAGGTAGATGACCTACCTAACGAATAAGAAGGCCTGCAGCACCATTCGCTGCAAGCCTAAAAGTACGGAAAAACCTTCCCCACTGAATTATTATGATGGGGGTGTATTATCCAATTAGGTAGATGATTTATTCGATCTCTGCCTCAGGGATTTCGGCGTATTTGCGGTGCCGGTAGACAATCCGACCACGGGTCAGGTCATAAGGTGACACCTCGACACGCACCCGATCGCCCAGCAGGATGCGGATGTAATATTTGCGCATCTTACCGGAAAGATAGGCCAGCACTTCATGACCATTGTCCAGACGCACCCGAAATTGGGTACCGGGCAGCGCCTCTACGATCACGCCTTCTACCTGAATCTTATCTTCATCTTTTGCCATGCTCACCTCAATAGACTGACCCAGATGGACAGACAATCCCTGGGCAGTCTGTTCGATTGCGGTTATTCTGAATCTACCGTTTGGCGGCGCCGGGAACGGCGAATTGCTTTTTTCTTGTCGATACGGCGTAGTTCGCTTTTAGAGACGAACCATCGTTTTCGGCGGACCGTGCTGAGAATACCACTCTTAGCGACTTTCTTGCGGAAGCGCTTGAACAACTGGTCCTGAGACTCGTTAGGGCGTAAATTTACCGATGTCAATGCTTTCACCTCCTTTCCCGGAGCATAATAAGATGTCACACCAGGCAAAAAACCTGGTCGCGTTCGCGGACGCAACCAGGCTCAATGAAGTCGGGTGATGTCCAGAAAATTTCACAGAACCACGCTACACTCTCTCCTTTTCGGCAGTCGTGTGCAGACCGGCCCGCGACGCAAAATTATTATAACTGATTCAACCTGGGGTGTCAAATTGATTAAAAGATGTTCGGGTCCTTTAATGTTTTTCAAGGAGAGAGACTACAGGTTGAAAGAGATCTCTGCGGATAAAAAGAAAGAGTCTCTTGGCGATGACCAACTCTCCCAGGGGGTCGCCCCCCAAGTACCATAGGTGCAGACAG
Source organism: Chloroflexota bacterium (assembly GCA_017860725.1). Lineage (GTDB taxonomy): Bacteria > Chloroflexota > Anaerolineae > Anaerolineales > UBA4823 > CTSoil-045. Next base: position 8,753 of record JAGDMX010000074.1, read on the forward strand.
TCTTAACGACCGGGTTCGGGATGTG
>JAGDMX010000006.1 GCA_017860725.1 Chloroflexota bacterium
ATTAGAAGCATTAGTATATGAAGATGCACCTTGCCCGGAAATAGGCGAGTATGATGTTTTGGTACGGGTGGTTGCCGCGGCAGCCAATCCGGTGGACAATGCAATCCGCGCCGGCTATATGGCCGGTTTTATCGATCCCTCATTTCCATATACCCTGGGGATGGATGTCTCGGGTGTGGTTGAGGTGGTCGGCTCTGGGGTCACGAGCTTTGCTCAAGGGGATGCCGTGTTTGCCCGCACAGAGCTTGGCCGGGATGGATCGTATGCCGAATATCTCGTGATTAAAGCCGACGAAGTCGTTGCCAAACCGAAGTCAATAGACTTCACCCAGGCGGCGGCGTTACCGCATGTATCTTTGACGGCCTGGCGAGCCCTGGTTGACGGCGCTAACTTGCAAGCCGGGCAAAAAGTGCTGATCCATGCCGCTGCGGGCGGGGTGGGGCATATCGCAGTGCAGCTTGCCAAAGTGCTGGGGGCTTACGTTTACGGTACAGCCTCAACGATTAATCAGGATTTCCTGCGCCAGATCGGGGTAGATCAGCCAATTGACTACACTACGACTCGCTTCGAGGATGTTGCCCATGATGTGGACGTTGTCCTGGACTTGATCGGCGGCGAGACTCAGGAGCGCTCCTGGCGTACGCTCAAGCAGGGAGGAATCATGCTTTCATCAATCCAGGCGCCCTCGCCGGAAACTGCCGAGGAGTTTGGTTGCCGAGTGGCGCTGGTAATGGCTATGCCGCCGGCTGCCCCTGTGCTTAAGGAGATCGCTGCCCTGGTTGACGCTGGGAAGATCACCCCGGTTGTTTCAGCAGTCCTCCCGCTGATGGAAGCGCGCAAAGCTCAAGAAATGATTATGGGTGGGCATACCCGGGGCAAGATTGTTTTGAACCCTGCGAATTAGTAAAAAACGTGAATTCGGGATAAAAGGATTTATAAACCCAAAACACCCCTTTGTTCGTTATCCCGAACTGACATAAAAAAATTGCTCCTGGATTTTCCATAATCCAAAGTAAAGCCCCGTCTGTAAGGACGGGGCTTTACTTTGGATATAGATAGGATCAGACCAGGCCGATTTATTTGGGTGGCGGCTCGACAATCGGCACGCCTCGTTTGAGCTCGACTTCGACGAATTCGGCGCTCACCCAACCGCGTCCACCGGGATCAGCCGCACGTGGAATGCGGACGATATACCAGTTACTGTCCGGGCTGATGCCGAGCACTACCGCCTGCGCATTCCCTGGTAGCACACCAAGCAGAGGCCACTCATTCCCTGGTCCGGCGAAGAAGTTGACAGCCTCCAGTGTGAGTAGCGATGGGTCACCCGCTGATGGTTGGATCGATTCAACCGCCTTAGGAACGGCGGGGGGCTCTACCACCGGCACCTCGCCGGCATTGGCTGCGAAAATAAATGGAGCAGTCACCCATGCCAGACCGTCAAGCGAAACTTCGAGAGGCACGCTTAATTGCCACCATTCACCGTTTGCGCTGATACCTGTGATTTCACCGATAGTATCTGGTGAGGCTGTGCCGAGAACCGGATATTCCAGGCCTGGCCCGCTGCGCAGATAAACCGGCGTCATGGGGTAGGCAGCAGGCGCGCCTTCTGCCGGAGCCGGTAGGTCTGCGTAATCGGGGATGGGTTGGATCGGGTTGGCTACCATATACCGGACGTTTTGGGCGCGAACATAGGCGGCTGGCACCCAGCCATGCTGGGAGGGCACCAGATTAGAGTTAACCTGGATTGTCCACCAGTCACCTTTCCGGTTGCGCCCGATAATTGTGGCGGTCTTTCTTGCCGGAATTACGCCATAGGCGGTGTATTCGGTCCCTGGTCCGCTGCGCAGATAGATATTATCGACAACGAGTCCTTGAGGCGTATTACCTGCCGGAGGGCTGGTAAATCTCAAGGTTGGTGGGACAGGCGGCGGTTGTACGACCGGGACATCGGTTGCATTGCTGGCTACTGTAAATTCACCCGATACCCAGCCCTGATCGAGAGCCGCTTCGGGATAATCTACGACCCACCATGCCCCATCCGAGCTGACGCCAGTAATTGTGGCGGCATTGCCTTCCAGCAGGACTCCATACGACGCATAATCTACACCTGGGCCACTGCGTACATTGACATTGGTGGTGGCCGCCAGACCAGGTGCTCCTTCAGCCGGCTGCGGCAGCGACAGGGCTATGCCGTTCCCTTCTTCCGTCAGGACCTCCAGAGTTGGCTCTTCTGTTGGGGGCGGGAGCGTGGGGGCTGGCTCGCTGGTTGGCGTGGCGGGCGGTAAGGTCGGCGTTAAAGGGATATTGGTGGCCGTTGGTTCTAACGCAAGCTCCGGCGGTAGTGTGGGCATGGGAGTTGTGTCTGGCGTTGTCGCTGTACAGGCACCCAGCAGCGCGGTCGATAAGATCGCTAGAACCACCAGGATGATTCTCGGTTTTTTCAGATGGATATAACGGTCATGTGAACGAGGATATTTTGGCTGATACATCGACTGTTCTATTCCTTTCATCAACACACCCTTGCATGGTGTTTGAAGAGCTACATTATAGCACCTCGATCATCGCAGCCAATTGATCGTAATCTGGCGCATATATGAGAAAGAATTAATGATATGATGGATTATTATGCGCGGAGGTCGGCATGGAATATCGCTTGTTCGGACGCACAGGAGTCAAGGTTTCTCCGCTTTGCCTGGGCACGATGAACTTTGGCAACCCTACGGATGAAACCGACTCGATCAAGATTATCCACGCGGCACTAGGTGCCGGGATTAATTTCATCGATAGCGCTGATGTTTATAACGCGGGTGTGAGTGAGGTCATCGTCGGTAAGGCGTTGGTGGATCGCCGGGAAACCGTCTTCCTGGCCACCAAGGCACATTTCAAAACCGGTGAAGACATCAACGACCAGGGAAACTCACGCCGGCATATTTTACGAGCGGTCGAGGCTTCCCTAAGACGCCTGCAGACGGATTATATCGATTTATACCAGATGCACCGCCCAAGTGTGGAAATCCCTCAAGACGAGACCTTGGGGGTGCTAACTGACCTGGTGCGTGACGGCAAGCTGCGCTATATCGGCTGTTCGACCCATCCCGCCTGGATGGTCATGGAAGCCCTGGCGATCAGCGAGCGCCTGGCCCTGGCGCGCTATGTCAGCGAGCAACCGCCCTATAATTTATTGGATCGCCGAATTGAAAATGAGCTGGTGCCGCTGGCCTTGCGCTATAACCTGGCCCTGATTCCATGGGCGCCAATGGCACAAGGCGTCCTGGCGGCGCGTTATTCACCCGCAGCCGAGCCTCCGGCCGATTCACGCGCCGGACGCCTGCCTGGCAGCATTTATGCTCAGCGGGTGACGCCCAAAGGAGTGGAAGCTGGATTGAGCTTCTCTAAAATGGCACAGCAGTTTGGCAAGACCGCCGGGCAGATGGCGGTACTGTGGTGTAAAGACCAGCCCGGCATCACCAGCCCAATTATCGGTCCTCGCACCCTGGTGCAGCTAGAAGGATTACTACCGGTTTTAGAGATGAGCCTGACGGCGGAGGAACGCCTGGCTTGCGACGAAATCAACCCACCTGGAGGAGTAGTCACCAACTTCCATAACACTGCCGGCTGGATGAAAACACCGATAATCTAAACACAAAACACCCCCTTTTTTCCCTTATCCCGAACTGACATTATTTATCTATCCAAAGCTTCGCCAATCTGGCAGAAGCAACTGGCAGAATCGCCGGTTGAATACACCAATTATTGCGAAGCTATGGTCTAAGAATGAAATTTGGACGATGTTACCCTGGCGCGCTTCAAAGCCCAGGCGCTGACGGCGATGCCGGTCGCTCCTAATAAGAAAAGCAAGGTATAGCCCCACCACGCTCCGGGGTAGGCATTGTTCAATCCGTCAATAAACGGTCCTTGCAAGCGACTGAGCGCCCCGGCGCCCGCGGTAGCCAGGTTGGTCAATCCCAGGTATTCACCGGCTTGATCTGCAGGGGCATTTTGGATGGCGAGCGCCCAGTTGGATGTCATGAACAACCCGATGCCGATCCCCAGCACAACACCAAAAGCCAGTAAGGTGGTCGGAGTACGCGCCGCCAGCATCAACAGGCAGCCAATCACCCCGATGATGCTCGCCGCGTATTGAATTCGTTGGTGCCCGATCCGGTCCCCAAGCCAGCCACCGGCCAGGGCGAAGAATACCAGGGTAACGGTGATCACTGCCAGCAGGTTGGCGGTGAGCTGGATGGGATTGGCTGCGCCAATCACATCGCGCACGTAATACAGGGCAAATACCTGGATGCCGTAAATACCCGCCAGGAACAGGAAGCGCGAAGCAATTAGCTTTCCGAACGGTGATTTGAGGATCACCGGAATGGAGGTCACAAATCCCCGCAGTGCTTGTTGCGTGGAGCCGGTATGCTCCAGGTCGTGTGTCGGAGCCTCTTTCGCGCTGAGCAGCGTGATCATGGCAGCGATGATTAATACACCGGCGATCATAGCGACAGCCTCAACGGGTTGGCGGGTTTCCATGGTGAGTAACCTGCCCATCAGCATCGTGGATACCGCCAGGCCGGCTATATCCAGCAGGTTCTTTAAACCGCTGGCGCGCCCGAGTTTCTCGGCGGGGACTTGATCCGGGATCAAGCCTTGCGCGGGTCCGTGGGCGATGTTCGAGCTGAGCTGTAATCCCAGGTATCCCACAGCCAGCCAGCCCAGCCCTCCGGCCCACGCCAGGATGGCTAGGAAGATGAAATCGAGACTGGTTCCGAAAGCCATCAGCGGTCGCCGCCGTCCCCATCGGGATCGCCAGCGGTCGCTTACTGCACCCGAGAGCGGCTGTACGACCATGGCGATCAGCAGCCCTGCCATCGTCAGAAGCCCCAGGATCGTGTTTTTATAGGACTCGCTCACCAGATGGAGCAACACGGCCGGCAAGATAATTACGTGCAGGCTGTTCCACATGAATGAAACCCCAAACCAATAGGTATTGAGGGTAAGCAGTTTGACGAGACCGGGTTGTTTCATCGACTTCCTTGGACCGGAATGATTTTACACGATTTATCGCAGCCGCATGAACTTGGCAGCCTGGTTTGCATCCAGCATCCGGCGGATATCGTCGTAGTCCGTGTCGCTGGATATCGTCGTAGTCCGTGTCGCTGATCCTGGTGAAGCGGGAGACAAAAGCGTAGCTCATCATTTCACGGGCTTTTGCGTCAGAGCTCATTTCTACCAGGACGGACCGTATCTCATCCTTGAGGTTGGCTGCCAGATGGGCGGCAACCACCACCGGCTGGATGGTGGAAGGCCCCAACGAGTCGATCACCTTCAGCCTTTCGGCCAATTTCGGATGATTGCGGAGCTCAACAGCCAATACCTGGGTATCAATCGCGGAAGCGTCGACCAGCCCTTCGGCGACCAGGCGGATGGAGGCCTGGTGCGAGCCGGCGCGGATGACACGCCCAAAGTAGCCGTTCGTCTCACCCATTTTCAGCAGTGTAAAGCGCGTGATGCCATATCCGGAATGCGAATCGGGGTCGTTATATGACCAGGTTGCCCCGCGTAGATCGGAGAAAGAACTGAATGACCACTCGCGCCGGACGATCACGTCGGAAAAGTAAATCGGCCGGTTTTGATATCGTTTGCCGAGTAGCACCGGGGCTACAAGCGGTTCTACTGGAGATGGGCTTCCGGCTGCCAGCCGAACATAGGGCAGTCCTCAGATGAGCCCGACATCCACTTCCCGGTGGCTGAACTGGTCGAAGGATAACCCAACCCGAATCTCGGTGGATAGCCCCAGCTTTTCCCCCACATATTGCGCCATGAACTGGTACAACAGGAAAACGTTAGGCGCTAAGAAGGTGGCAAATCGTAACGTGCCGGGTTTACTCATAGCGGATGCGTGGGTTGAAGTAAGCATACAACAGGTCCGCCACCAGATTCGCCAGGGCAAAGGCGAGCACCGTGACCAGGGTGACGGCCTGGATCAGGGGCAGGTCTCTCCGGTCGATGGCAAACACCAGCAATCGGCCTAACCCCGGGTAGTTGAAGACGTTCTCGATCACGATTAACCCGCTGATCAGCCAGCCGAAGCTGATGGCGACTACCGTAATGGTAGGTAACAGGGCATTGCGCAGCACGTGCTTGAGTATCACCGTGTGGTGCGGCAGGCCTTTGAGCTCGGCCGTGCGGACGTAGGTCTGCTTGAGCTCCTCGATCACACCGGCGCGAGTCAGGCGCGCGATGTAGGCCAGTAGCACGAATGTGGCTGTCAGCGCTGGTAAAACCAGCATTGGCAAGGCTTCGGCAAAACTCGAACCTGGGGGGATAGAGGAATTTGCCGGTAAAAGGTTTAATCGAAATGCAAAAATCTGGATCAGCACCAGCCCGGTGATAAATTCCGGCAGGCCCACCACCGACAAAGAAGTGATGCTGATCGTATTGTCCACCGGTTTGTTCTCATTCAATCCGGCAATCACTCCCAACGTAACCGCCAGGGGTACGGAAATTACCAGGGTGATCATAGCCAGCATCAGGGAGTTGCGCAAGCGGCTTAGCACCAGCGGCTGAATTTCGGATTTAGTACTGTAGGAGATTCCCCAATCGCCTTGCAGGAAATTGCCCAACCAGCGAAAATACTGCACTGGCAGGGGATCATCCAGCCCCAGCTCAGCCCTGAGGTCTTGAACCGCGGCTTCCCCGGCTTCTCTGCCAAGGATCACACGGGCCACATCACCCGGCAGGTATTGAGTGACGATAAAGATCACCAGGGAGGTGAACAGTAACGTGATCAGCAGGAAACCCGAACGGCGCAGCAGGTAACGTCTCACACCATTATCCTTATATTTTGAGAATCGGTGGTTGGGCTGCCTGGAGCTGCTCAATCGGGATGTGGCAGTAGATGCGTTTGCCATCGGCGGTCTCCTGCCAGGGTGGCGCCTGAGTCTGGCATATCACGCCAATCTTACGATGGCAGCGGGTGTGAAATGGACAGCCGGTCGGTTTCTGAAGCGGGCTGGGAGTTTCGCTCTCCAGGCGGATAGGTGCTCGGCGCGCACCCGGATCGGCTATAGGAATATCGGCGATCAAGGCCTCGGTATAAGGATGATAGGGTGGCTCGAGCAGCCCTCCTGCCGGACCGATTTGCATAAGCCGACCCAGGTAAACGACAGCAATGCTATCCGAGAGGTAAGTGACAACTCCCAGGTCGTGGGAAATGAAGAGCAAAGTGGTCCCCAGCCCGGCTTGCAGCTCGTTGAGTAAGTTTATGATTGAGGCCTGAATTGATACGTCCAGGGAAGATACCGCCTCGTCAGCGATCAGCAGATCAGGATTTGAGGCAAAGGCACGGGCAATGGCCACACGCTGCTTTTCTCCACCGCTCAGCCGGGCCGGCATGCGATCTTTATATTCGGGTGGTAGTTTGACAGCCTGCAGCAACTGATCGATCCGGCTGTCGGCCTCTCCGGCAGATAATCCTAGCAGGGTAATCAGTGGACGGCGCAGCGTGCTGCCAACCGTCTGGTGTGGGTTGAGTGCTTCTTCCGGGTCTTGAAAGACCATTTGCAGCTGGCGCAAGGTTTCGATATCCCGCTGGGATAGCCTGGCAGGTAGGGATGCCTGGAGTAGCTCAACCTGGCCGTCTGTTCGCTCGACCAGGCCGACGACAGCCCTGGCAAGGCTGGACTTCCCGCTGCCGCTCTCGCCTACCAGTCCCAGGGTTCTGGCCGCGGCGATTTCCAGACTCACGCCGTCCACCGCTTCGACCTGCCGGGCGGGCTTTCTCTGAACGAATTCGCCCAGGGTGTGGCTGATTGCATAATGTACCCGGAGATCCTGGAGGGTTAATACCGGTGGTGCTGTTTCATCTACACTGGAGGGTATGTTCTGCAATGGCAGGGTTGCGTGATCTACGCCGGTCGGTCTGGGTGCACCGGCTTGGACGTCGATCAGCTCCTGCCAGTGGTGGCAGCGCGTCCGGTGTTCTGGCTGAAATTCAAAAAGCGGTGGGCGTTCCTTGCAGGACTCGTCTGCCAGCCAGCAGCGGGGCATAAATACACACCCCTGGGGTCTCGCTCCCAAAGACGGGATCTGGCCGGGGATGGCTTTCAACCGGGCATTCAGCTTGGTTTCACCCAGGCGGGGCACACTCTCCAGCAAGCCCTGGGTGTATACATGCAGCGGCCGGTTGAATAATTCCTCCAGGGGGGCATCCTCCACCAGCTCACCGGCATACATCACCGCCACCCGGTCGCAGATTTGGGCAACGACGCCCAGGTTGTGGGTGACATACAGAACCGTGGTGCCGTGGATTAATTCCCGAATTAAATCCAGGATCGCTGCCTGGGTAGTCACATCCAGGCTGGTAGTTGGCTCGTCCAGGATCAGCAACTGCGGTTTCGTGCTCAGCGCCATGGCGATCAGCACCCGCTGCTGCATGCCGCCGCTGATTTGGTGGGGGTAACTCTCGGCCACGCGTTTGGGGTCGGGCAGGCGAACCTGGTGCAGCAATTCCAGGGTGTACTGGCGGGCTGCAACCTGGCCCATGCCCAGGTGAATGCGTAGTATTTCTGCGACCTGTTCGCCGACCCGGATGGATGGGTTCAATGCAGAGTGCGGATTTTGGGGAACCAGGGAAATTTGTGCGCCCCAGATCTCCCGCATATCAGCCTGGCTCACGGCGGCGATATCCCGACCGGAGAAGATAATTTTCCCACTGCGTATGACCCCGGTCACACCGAGGTACCGCATGATCGCCATCGCCAGGGTGGTTTTACCCGAGCCGCTCTCTCCCACCAGTCCATAAACCTGACCGGGGTGAATCTGCAGGGATACATCCCGAACGGCATCCTGCCATTCACCGTGGAGGTAATAAGCTACCGTCAGGTTTTCGATACTCAAGATTGGATCAAGGCTGGTCATCTTGATGCCTCAGTCGGGCGCCAGCAAGAAGCGCTTGATCCCATCGGCCATGAGATTGACACCCACAACCAGGATTGCTATCGCCGCAGCCGGGAAAAACATCGTCCAGGGCAGTTGGTCGACATAGTTGCGCGACTCTTTGACCATCAGGCCCCAATCTGGGGTGGGGGGTTGCACACTGACTCCCAAAAACCCAAGGGAAGCAACCAGAAATATAGCATAAGAAAAACGCAGAGCCGATTCAACGGCCAGCACCGGTAGCACAGACGGGAAGATTTCGCGCCATAGAATCACCGATTGCCGTTCGCCCTGCAGGCGAGCTGCTTCTACATAGCCGCGTTGTTTCACCGACAGCACAACACTCCGCACCACGCGAGCGACAATGGGGGTATAGACGATCACAATCACCATCAAGACGCTGCTGCTCGATGGACCTAAAATCCCTAATAGCAAGAGGGCAAATAACAAAGCCGGTATCGCTAACAGGCCGTCGAAAAAGCGCATCAACCCCTCATCTAACAACCCACCGCGGTATCCGCTGACCAATCCCAGAACGGTGCCGCTCAGAACAGCCAGCAGGGTACCCAATCCGGCTAACAGGAGAATATTGCGCGCTCCCAATACGACCCGGCTGTATACATCCCGGCCCAGGTTGTCTGTCCCAAATACATGCTCGCTGGAAGGGGGTTGGCGAGCGTCGCTTACGATCTGCTGATTTTCAGCATAAGGAGCGATAATCGGGCCAAGCAACGCCAGCAGCAAAAAAATCAGGAAGATACTGGTGCCGATTGCTGAGGTTGGCCTGGAATAAAGGCTGTGGATAAGTTTCGACCGGCCTGACGATCGGTCAACAGTGCTTTGCAAGCCTTGTTCTTCTTGTGTGTCAAATAAAGGTGAGGCTGTCATCCAGACCACATACACTTATCGGATTTGCCGGAGTTACGTCTGAAATCTGGCTTTGGGAAGATAAACCCAAAACACCCCTTTTTCCTTATCCCGAACCGACGTTATTTTACAAGCCGAATTTCTCGCAAGTCGGTTCTCCCGGCAAAGGCTTTGGGAGTGAAGCCCTCAAATTGATCGTGGATTGCTGTATTGAGCGGCCAAAAGGAAGTGATGATGATTGGACCGCGCTCGATCAGGATGCGCTGGATTTCATGATAGGCCTGGATACGCTCATCCTCATTCAATGTTGTACCCGCCAGCCTGGCCTGCTCATCGAATTCCGCATCACAGAAACGCGACTCATTCCAAACTGCACTGCAGACCAGCATCACATCCAGATAGAACTGCGGGTAAGGACGTGAACCCCAGTTGGTAATCCCCAGGTCGACTTCCAGCCAGCCATTATCGCCAAAATAAACGCTCTCTGGCTCGACAACAATATTGACATTGATCCCGGCTTCTGCCCACTGCTCCTTTAACACGGCTGCCAGGTCCTGCCGGTTACCGGTATCTGAGGTATGCAGGTCGATCGTTAGCCCATTGGGGTAACCGGCATCGGCCAGTAATTGTTTAGCCTTTTCGATATCGCGCTCCGGGATGGGCGTATCTTCACTGTAATAGGCAGTGTATAACGGCCCAACCGGGCTATCCCGGCCAATTGCCCCCAATCCTTGCTCGACTAGCTGGAACGCCGATTCACGATCAGTAGCCAGCTTGAAAGCCTGGATAACCCGCGGATCATTTCCCGGCTCCCGGTCGGTACGCAGTCGTACCAGGTCGAAAGCGTTTGTGGGGATCGATATCGGATTGATCCCTGCTTCACCCTGAAGGCTTTGATACAGCGGAGTAGGAATGCGCATAGCTAAGTCAACCTGACCGCCGCGCAGCGCGTCTACCATGGCGGTATCGTCTGCAAAAAAGATCACCTCAATATTCGCCAGTCTGGGTTGTCCCTCCATAAAATAATTGGGATTAGCCTTCAGGGTGATGCGATCCTCCGGGCTGTAGCTATCTACGGTGAAAGGACCAGTGCCATTGATTTGGGTTGGATCGGAGGTATCTGCCTGAAGAATGAGGGCGTGGTTGTCGCTCAGGTCATATAGGAAGAACGGATTGGTTTGAGTCAGTGTGAAGGTTACCTGTAAGTCGCCAGTAGCCTCGATGTTAGCGATCTTGCTATATAAATCCTTGGTAGGGTAATCCTTGGATGGATCACGCAGGCGATTAAATGTCCACACGACGTCTTCAGCCGTCAATCGGCTGCCATCGTGGAATGTCACCTCGGTGTGCAGGTCGAAGATGTATGTCAAGCCATCATCGCTGATCGTCCATTTCTCGGCCAGCCGGGGAATAATATTGTTCTGGGGGTCGACATCTACCAGGTAATCATAGACATGACTCGCCACGAGTACTTCTGTATCGGATGAGATCAACGCTGGATCGGTTTGAACCAGGGATTGCATCGCCACGCGCAAGGCGCCTTCCGGGATCACCGTCGGTTGTTCACTGGTAGGCGCTGGTTGCTCTGTGGCAGTCTCTGGCAGTGACGTCTCGGCTGGCAGAACTGCCGAGCTTTCCTGAGTGGGAGATAATTGAGTTGACTCAGGTGTGGAGCCACCGCCGCAGGCAGTAAGCGTGAGTGCAAGGACAGTCAGGAGCACAATCAGCACACTTACGGATCGGTAACGACTTTTCATCATTCACTCCTACAATAATGCCATTCTATTTGAGAGCTTCGAGCTGCAGGATAATTTAGCGGTCTTTCGGTTTTGAATGAATTCATCCAGTTGCTTAACCTGGATGTTCGGTTGGTCACAAAAATGAGAGAGCCAGAATTCGAGAGATGGCTTAATTGGGTGAAAATGCGCCCTTTGTCTCCTGGCCTCGCGAATAGATTACCTTAACTAGTGCTACTTCCCGCCGGTAGATCGTTGTCAGGCTTTCGAGCAGGTGGGTGGCGGTATCCATTGAAAGCAGCTCTTGTTTATTTTGGGCTGAGATCTGCAGAAGGGCAGCCGCAGCGTAAGTGAATTCCAGCGGCTCATCTGGCAGTTGTTCCACATCGATTTGGCCGGCGCCGGCCTCGGCAAAGGCTGCCAGGTATTGGTTCACCCAGCTTCTCAGATGGCTGGCGGCTGATTGCACCGTTGCAGGTTCTGGGTTAGAGAGCGGATATGGCTCTACATAGCCGATCAAGTAGGATTGAGTATGTTTATCCAGAGATAAAATCCGAAACCTTTCCAGACCTACTGCCGAGATGTTCATTCTCCCTTCTTCCAGGCGCTGGACTTGAATGATCTGAGCCGTACAGCCGATCGAATAAGGCTCTGCCAGCGGTCCAAGGGCTTCTCTCCCCTGGCGGATCAGCACGACTCCAAATGGCTGATGGGTTGTCAGGCACAAAGAAATCATGCGTTTATAGCGCTCCTCAAAGATGTGCAAGCGCAGCGGTGTGCTCGGGAATAAAACTGTATTCAGTGGGAATAGAGGCAGCTCGAACATCGATTGATTCTATCATGCTATATTCCTGAATCGGGCTATAATCGAAGCGTCTGCTCGCTATCATGGATCAAGCAGATGACAAAATTGAGGTCGGAAATCGAAGGAGTATCCCATGCCAGGAAACGCCGCTACTACGAATACTTCAAAAGCCAGTATATTTTCAGCCAGGCAGGCGCGCTTGCGTCAGGCGCTCGAAAAAGCAGAATTACGAGCACTGGTTTTGAACCCCGGCCCCAGCCTGATCTATTTAACCGGCTTGCATTTCCACTTGATGGAACGCCCGATCGTCTTTATCCTGCCGGTTGCCGGTGATCCGCTGTTGGTTTTACCGGAGCTTGAGCAGGCCAAGGTAGAGCAGCTCGCTTTTCGTGCGCAACCCATTTTTTACAACGAGGAGCCATCCACCTGGCCCGCTCAGTTTCAGCAGGCGGCCATAACTGCTGAGCTATCCGGTGCCAGGGTGGGTGTTGAACCGGGAAGGCTGCGCTTTTTAGAGCTGCGTTTGTTGGAAGCCGCCGCGCCACAGGCGTGTTTTCTCTCTGCCGAGGATAGCCTGTCCGAGCTGCGTATGTATAAAGACGAAGGCGAGCTGGCCTGTATGCGCAAGGCAGTGCAGATTGCACAGAATGCATTAACCAGTACTCTGCCGGTGATCCGCTCCGGAATCACCGAGCGCGAGCTGGCGGCTGAGCTGACCCTCCAACTGTTTCGCAACGGCTCAGATTCTGAAGTCCCCTTTACCCCAATCGTATCCACTGGGCCGAACAGCGCCAACCCGCACGCTACCCCGACCGATCGCCGCCTGGCTAAGGGAGACCTGCTGGTAATCGACTGGGGTGCGTCTTACCAGGGCTATATCTCGGATATAACCCGCACATATGCCATTGATGAAGTGGAAGCGGAGCTCCAAAAGATAGCTGCCCTTGTGGAGGCTTCCAATTCAGCCGGACGAGCTGCTGCCAGACCTGGAATTACTGCCAGTGCCGTTGATCTGGCAGCCAGGGCGGTCATTGCTTCTGCCGGTTACGGTGAATTCTTCATTCACCGCACAGGTCATGGCATCGGGATGGAAGGACATGAGCCGCCCTACATCCGCCAGGGGAACTCAATGCTCCTGGCGCCCGGCATGACTTTCACGGTTGAGCCGGGAATATACCTGCCGGGACGTGGTGGGGTGCGTATCGAAGATGATGTGGTGATTACGGTGGACGGTGTTGAGAGTCTTACCGATTTGCCGCGCCGCTTGCAAACCATCCATTTAAGTTGATGAGCCGCAATCTGATTCTGGTTGCCCTTGCCCTGGTGATTTGGGGGATCGGGGAGGGAATGTTCCTGTACTTTCAGCCCTTGTATCTGCAGCAGCTTGGCGCTAATCCCGTCTTGATTGGTTCTATCCTGGGTGGGATTGGTTTATTAATGACCCTCGTGTATTTACCGGCCGGTTACCTATCCGACCATATTGGGCGCCGTCCGATGCTGATTGCCTCCTGGTTGATGGGTACGGTCTCTACCGGAATCATGGCTTTAGCCAATTCATTGCCCATTTTCGTGATCGGGATGGCGCTGTATGGGATGACCAGCTTCGTGGTGGTGCCATTGGGGAGTTATGTCACTGCCGCCCGCGGCAAGATGTCGGTCGCCAGGGCGCTGACTTTGATCTCGGCGACATACAACATCGGGGCGATCCTGGGTCCGCTGATTGGTGGTTGGGTCGGGGAGATGTTAGGATTGCGGCGCTCATTTTCCATAGCTTTTATCCTATTCATTATCTCCACCCTGGTGATTCTATTCATCCAGTCTCAACCGGTTGAGCATCGCGATCCGGATCAAAAAGGCAGCCGCCTGCGCCAGATACTTACTCCGGTTTTTATCCGTTACCTGGGAGTTGTATTCGTGGTGATTTTTGCGATGTACTTATCGCAGCCGCTCTCACAGAACTTTTTGCAGAACGAGCGCGGGCTCAATTTGTCTGAAATTGGACAGGTTATTTCCCTGCGTAGTGTGGGGATTGTGGTATTCAACCTTGTCCTGGGGCAACTTGCAGTTCGGCGTGGGTTTCTCCTGGCGCAAGCATCGATGCTGTTGTTTAATCTCTTTATCTGGCTGGGTAATTCAATGCTCTGGTACCGCCTCGGTTATTTCTTCCTGGGTAGCTTCCAGACCTCCCGCTCGCTGGCTACTGCACAAGGTCGCGCATTGCTTACTCGTCAAAACATGGGTGTTGGGTATGGTTTGATCGAGACCTTTGGAGCTATGGGATTAATCCTGGCTCCACCAATTGCCGGTTGGTTGTACTCGAATAACCCGGAGAGTATCTATACAACCGGCCTGGTGTTAATTGGGATAGCGATCATCGTCACGATAATATTCACGCCACGTCAAATTAAACCATCGGACTGAACAGGAGCGAGTCATGGATGCTGTTTATCAGCTTGGCATTGATCTGAGCCTTGTGTTGCAAGGCCTGGGAGAATGGTTGTATGCTCCTATGCGGTTTTTCTCGCTGCTGGCGGAGGAATATTTCTTTTTACTGATCATCCCGGTATTGTATTGGTGTGTGAACGCTCAATGGGGATTGAGGCTGGGTATATATTTAATGATCAGTGGCGCCGTTAACGGGGTAATCAAGCTCCTGCTACACGGTCCAAGACCTTTCTGGTTGGATACCCAGGTGAATTCCCGAGTATTTGAATCATCTTTTGGCATCCCTTCCGGGCATTCCCAGAATTCGGTAGTGTTTTTTGGTACGTTGGCTGCCTGGATTAATAAAACTTGGGCCTGGATCGCTGCCGTGGTGATCGTCTTCCTGGTCGGTCTATCTCGCATGTACCTGGGAGTACATTTTCTCACCGATGTTCTGGCAGGCTGGCTGATCGGGGCGTTGCTTTTATGGGCTCTATTGCATTGGGAGAGACCATTCCTGAGCTGGCTCATGACAAAAAGGATCGGCTCCCAGGTCTTGATTGCCTTTTGTGCATCGTTGTCGTTCATCCTGGTGGCTCTGCTGATTAATCTCGTTTTCAGTGGCTGGGTAGTCCCCGCTGAATGGGTAGAGAATGCCCGCCTGGCTTACCCGGAAGAAACCATCGACCCAATCTCGATTTCTGGCGTTGTTACTTATGCGGCAGTTTTATTTGGGTTGTCCGCCGGTGCAATCTGGTCGTCTTCTCGGGGCGGGTTTGATGCTGGCGGTCTGATATGGAAGCGGATTGTACGCCTGCTGATCGGGCTGGTTGGGGCTGCGGTGTTCTATATCGGTTTAGATCTGGTGTTCCCAGAAGGCACGTCTGCTGTCGCCTTTTTCTTCCGCTATGTTCGTTATGGTTTGGTGGGCTTTTGGTCGGGTGGGTTAGCCCCAATCATATTTGTTGCCTTAAATATAGCCGAGCGCAAGAAGCCGGCATAGCCGGTTCAATTAACTTTTAGATCGTCGATTAACTCCTTCATGCCACAGCTTCAACCGGTTGGCGGAGCACCGTCTTCAGCTTGTCCGGGCTTGCCCTGCGCGGGTCTCCGAGGTAGATTTCATGATGCTTGCCGCGCCGGCTATATCCTTTCGCTTGCATAAAATCCTGCATTTTCTGAATCGTAATCGGCTCATCCGCATATGGCCCGATGTGCATTGTCTGAACGCACAAACCCTCCTCAAATCGCTCAAACCGCAAGCATTCCACAGCCGGGGAGGGGTGTTTTTGCATTAACTGATGGACCGCCTCCTGATACATCTCTGCCGTGATGAAACTCGGTTGGAGCATTAACAGGGTGTAAAACCAGGGTTCTACCGTTTGAAAATCGAACTTGCCGGACTCGACCCACCACAGTCCTTCCAAAGCCATCACCGAGTAATTGATCGGGTTTTCCTTACGCAATTTTGCTTGAAATTTAAGTGTATAGGACACTCCATACAACGCGCCGATCGATTGCTGGAACTCATTAGATGTTTCTGGTGTTTCTCCGGGGTGCAATGTGCCATCGACCATCACATAATTGAAGGCTGGTACATCAATTACGACAACCGATTTTGAAGGCGGTGAGTATAAATATCTTAATTCTCTGCGCAGATCGATCTTTTCCATTCGTTAAACCTTTCTATGGAAAGGATTTACCAAGAGAAATCTTACTTATAGATGGATGGTTAACGGGTCGCCAACGGCAGGTAGATCTTGTACGTGGGGGTAAACTTAATCCCAAAGAAATCCGTATTGACGCCATAGCCGCCATCCGGGCTGTAAATCACAATTTCCCAAAAATAAGTTTCGTTGTAAGACAGTTCAATCGGGAGCTCATCTAGCCTGAAATGGTCCGTATAGGGGATGGGTGGGGAATAATAATCTTCTCCAAAATAATTGTAAATATGGATCTGATAGGTATCGGTGTTATCCTGGCGTGCCGTCCAGGTAAAAGTAACCGGTAAAGTGGCGGTAGAATCATCCGGTGGAGATAGCTGGGGCACGTTTTGAATGTCAAATGGCGCCAACTCTAACGCCTCATTGGGTGCATAGGTTTCGATATTAGGGGAGTACCAAAAAGCGACATATTTAGGATCAAATCCTAAGTTGTCATATGAAACCTGGTATACCGCGCCAGGGTCGAGTGCCGCAACTTTTGTGAATAGGTAACTCCCATCCGATTGTGTATTGGTTGTGTCACTGATCGACTCAAAATTATCCAGGACAAACAGTAGTTTCAAAGGAATGGTCGAAGTGGGCACGCCGCCGTAATTTACAATCCCAGAAATCCCAGGTTGGGCAGCGGAGGCATTGAACACCTGCCATCCTGATGTTACGGCTGAAAGATCAGAAACACGGCTAACAGTTCTTAGCAACTGGGTAGCCAGAGTGATAGCGATCAGGCTGATAGCAACGGTCAAGATAATGAGCAGGCGGCGCATTCGGAGATCTCCTTCGCAGTTGGCTTGGGATTAGCATAAATCCAAAATCCTTTTATTCCGAATTCAGGTTATTTATGACGAATTGTTTGATAAAAACATTTTACCTGATAATTACATCAGCTTGAATCATTTTGTCCATCAGGCGCTAACTTCCCTATCTGCTTTCAACCCGGTATCGCTTCTCTCAGACTGGATAAAAGTATCCCCTGGATTGGTAGGGTTATACAAACGATGCAATCTGGTCAAGTGATTTTTTGCTAATATCGGGTACAACCGCCTCAGGAGCTGGGTAGCCAACCACCAGCAATAGGTAGGGTCTTTCATTGGGTGGGCGGTTGAGAATGCGATTCAAGAATTTCATCGGGCTGGGTGTATGAGTCAGGCAAGCCAGCCCGGCATGGTGAAGGGCGGTAATCAGCATACCGGTGCTAATGCCGACCGACTCGCTGACATAATAGTTCTTCACCGTGCGACCATCCTCAAGCTGGCTGTTGTTAAGCGCAAAGATTGCAATCAGATACGGGGCGATTTCCAGGAACGGCTTATGCTCGTCTGTACCAAGCGGGGCTAATGCCGCCATCCACTCCGGTGGCGCACGACGGGTGTAGAATTCGTGCTCTTCCTGCTCGGCTGCCAGCCGTATTTGTCGTTTTACCGCTGAATCGCTGATGACTACAAAGTGCCAGGGCTGCAGATTGGCTCCGCTGGGAGCGCTGCCAGCCGTCTGCAGGCATTCCTCAATGATCTCTCTTGGAACAGCACGGTCAGAGAATTGACGCACACTGCGTCGCGTTTGCATCTCCTGGCGAAATTCGAATGCCCTGCGAATCATATCTTCTTCAGCAAGGTTTTGATGAGCGTCAAAGGGGATATACTGAGGTTGGGTCATGGATTGCGTTCCCCTGTTCAGTTAAGTAGGACCGACAATATCCCGCTGAGCATCGGCGCCAGCACAATGATCCCGGTTTGTAAGTTTTGCTGGACGCTTTGGTTTAGCTGCAGAGTATCTTCTAGCACCTTGCGGCGAGCAAGTACTTTCTCCCATTCCGCGGTATCCGGTAAAGGCAGCGGGCAGTAGACGTCTCGCACCCGTCGGCCTGATTCTAAAAGCTGGGAATAGGCTGGAAAATAAAGGATGATCAGGACCAGTGTAAAATACGCTCCGTAAATTAGTGAGCCTATCACCGGAAAATTTTCCGGTGTGCTGGCTCCGGCGACAATCACCGCATTTCTTAAAGAACTGGTCATCAATGTTGTCAGAGCCACCAGTGTTCCCAGGATTAATAAAAATCGTTGCAACATTTCCCGATCATGCAGAAAATCCTTAATCGTATTGGCTTCTACAGTTGGGTGTTGGAATTCGGCAATCAGTCCCAGGCGGATGAGCCAGATTCCCAACGCTCCTGGTAGCGCCACCAATAGGAATCCGAGAATAAACAAGATGATAACTTTTATTGAATGGTAAGCCAGAGGATATGTGATCTTTCCTTCGCCGAGGAAATTTGTATAGATATAGGGAACAAAAAATAAGAGCGCCAGACTCAGGACGGAGAATATCAGGTCCGCTTCGTGACCCCGGCGATAAACCCAAAGCTGCTTTAAATCTCTCGCAAGGATGAATGGAGTTGTAAACATCATCAGGCAGGTCAGGGCTACCATAAAGAGCCACACACCGAACTCAACCGTTTGTATGAAGGCTTCACTCTCTGGAGTGCTTCTTGCCTGGAAGAGGATTAATGCGACTCCAAAGGATAGCCCACATACCACTAATAGGATGATTGGAAAAATTTTGGTTGACATTTCCGGTCTCCTGAGCTGCAGAGGCTACTTGCTGGTGATTTGATCAAGGGCTTTCCCTGTACAGAGTACACCCGGGTGATTTCCTGGGTGGACTGCACACGGCGTCATCCGCTCCCTGGGTGATTATGGCCAAAAACAGTATCAATCGCCAGCATTTGGTCAGGCGTTAGTGGCTCTAGCAGGGCTGCCTCGATATTCTCAAGCACCTGCTCGACGGTTTTAAAACCGGGGATAGGGATGGTCACCGGACTGCGCTTCCATATCCATGCCAGGGCGATCTGTGCCAGGGCGCGGTCGTCACTCGCAAATGCTTGACGTAACTGTTCTAATTGGCTAAAGCGCTCGGCTAAAGGACCAACTCGCAAGTCAAAATTATGGCGGACATCATCCTCTGGAAATCTTGTCTGCGGTGTAAATTTGCCGCCCAGCATCCCCATTCCTAAAGGTGAACGGTTGACACTGGCCAGTTCCTGTTGCTCACACAATGCCAGCATCTCCGGCGCGTCGTGTCCCATATTGAGGATATGCTGGATGGCAGTGCAGTGTTCTCCCTGAGAAAATATTTTTGCGCCTTCGACATTATCGGTGCTCCAACCATACCAGCGGATCAAACCCTCGGAAACCAGATCTTCCAGGGCATCACGTACTTCGGTCGCAGATTTTGGGTCGTAATCACCGACGTGGAATTGGTACAGGTCAATATAATCTGTGTTTAATCGACGCAGGCTCGCCTGGCAGTCTTCTCGCAGGTGAGCGGCCGGACTGTCTGGGTATCGAGTGACAATTTTATGATCTTCATCCACCTGATATCCGAATTTGGTTGCGATTACAACCTGCTGGCGTTGTCCAATTAATCCCCTGCCCAAAAGGCGCTCGGAATGCCCGCAGCCATAATTCGCGGCCGTGTCGAAAAAATTGACTCCTAAATCTAAGGCGGCTCGTAAACCACGCAGAGACTCTTCATCGTCCACTTTACCCCACCCGGCGGGATGATCCACGAAAGTCCATGGCCCGCCGATTGCCCAGCACCCCATACCCAGGGTGGAAACCTCTATATTACTGCGCCCGAGGCGCCTGATTGGAACGTCCATAATTCACCTCTTCTAGAAATGTAGTGATTACTCCGAAAGTGCTCGAATTGTGTCCAACGTATTGCGCAGGCGGTCTCCAACCAGGCGAGCAATAAATTTGTGGAAGGCGGCGGCTAATTTAGGATCCTGCTCATCTAGCTGCTGAAACCTTTCGCTGGACATGAAGTAGATTACACTGGGCTGGTCCGTAACCACGGACGCTGTGGCAGGTATATTCAAATATTCGCCCAGTTCGCCAACCACAGTGCCGGGACCCATGGTGCGCAAGCGAAAAGTGGAACCATCCGGTTGAACCAGCTGGGCGGTTACTTGCCCGGACTCAATGAGAAAGATACCCTGTGGAGGACCTCCTTGGTGGATCAAGGTATAACCGGCGGGGAGCTCAACTCGCTCCAGGTAATTCAATAGTCGATCAAGGGGGAACCTGCCCTGAATGGTCTCATCGGTGTTTTCAGGAGATGCAAAAAATAGCTCAGCCAGCCCATTCGGGCGTTTTTCGCCAGCGGTGGTGGAAGCCTGCGCGCTTTGCAGGATTTGGTTTTCACACCATTCAACGCCATGATCCAGGTCCATAAAAAACATCCAGCAGATATCTTCACCATAGGCACGCAGCTCACGATCCAGCTGTTTCTCTAATGCCGGATGCAGGTGGGTGAACACCAATGTGATTGGGTGGGCTTGAGTTAAGGTTCGAAGTTTCACAAAGCTCATGACAGCCGATGCATCCATTCCGGTTACCTGGCGAAAGTCCAGCAGCAGATAGCGAGGAGGGATTTTTGCAGGGTCGTGGAAGCGTGAATGTACCTGGGCAAGCAGTTTTTGTGTGGTGCCGAAAAAGATAAATCCTTGCAGCTCGAGAATCTCAATCCAATCACCGGATTCTCTGAGTACCGCTCGTTCGACAGCACTGCGCTCAACCTTACTTTGATAAGTGTTGCCATTCAGAATGTGCTTGACAATCTTGGTCCGGCTGTACTGGATGATAAACAATCCGGCTGCCAGCACCAATCCAAGCCCAACCCCGGCTAATGGGCCGACTGCGCCCATAGTCACCATAATAATTAACACGATCAGGTAATCCGAGAGCTTGAGTTTATACCAGGATTCGTATACCCATTCGAAGAGAAATGATAAACCTAAAAAGGCAACCAGGCCCCCGGCGACCATCCGAGGGAAGAGAGCGATTAACGGCGCGCCAAAAAGCATTGCCAAACAAATTGTTCCTGCAGTGAAAATGCCCACCAATCGGTTGTTCGCTCGCATGCGAGTGCTAAGAGCTGATAGACTCAGCGCCAGGTAGCCGGGGATGCTGCCAACAAACCCGGACGCAATATTGCCAACCCCGCTGACTCTCAGCTCATGGTTGAAATCGACTTCTTGCCGCATGACCAGCTCCAGCCCTCCGGCGTTGAGTAGCAGGGATATGGTGCTGATGACCACCAAAGATAAGATTTGCCCTGCTTGTTTAATCACCACGCCCCAATCTACCTCAACCAGCTTGTAAAGAGGAGGGAGACTCCACAAGTTACCTTCTGGGAATGGACCCATTAACAATCCAAGTTGGGATGCTTCTTGCACTGAGCTTCCCAACGCGAATAGATAAGCGTAAAAGATACCAATCGCTGCCAGCATAATCAGCGGTATTGTCAATGGATTAGAGATCCGTCGTGTAGTAATGAACAGCAGCACAGCAAATACCAACCCTGGCAGCCATCGACCTAAAGATCCAATTTCAAACAGGGTTGGCAATGTAAGTACGCTCACCGATGCACCCGCAGCGATACCGATCCCACCCAGCAGAAGAAGCAACCCCGTCCCGGCTAAAAATCCACCAACAACAGGATAGGGGATATAGCGCACAAAATTTCCTAAGCGAAACCAACCAAGCGCAAGCAGGGTAGCACCGCATAAGATGGATGTCGCGGTAATGGTAGCCAGGAGCGTCAGGAAGATCGTATCGGGCGGAGCATCCGACATACTGGCGGCAATCCCGGCGGCTATGGCTGCGATGATGACAGCCGAAGTATCTTGTGGTAATGCCAGGCCGCCTCGCAGAGCGCTCAGTAATGCGCTTGTCAGGCTGAGTATGATGGCACCCATTAACATATAGCCGATTCCCGCAGATAAATAAGGGGTCAGTATTCCGGTGAAGATCAGTGCCGCAAACGAGATTTCGATGGGAACTTCCAAAATCCCAGCGACAAACCCGGTTGCCAGGCTCGGGACAAGTGTTTTGGGTCTAAAATTCTGGCGAAAAGATTCCATTCTCACAACCCTCATGACACGGTGGTTATGGATTTCTAATCATGCGACCTTTCCAGGTCGCTTTCCCGGTGATATTGAAAATCATCGAACGAAAAGCCAGCCAGGCAAAAAACAGCACACTGAGGGGATAAATCAAAATGAGCCTGATTGGAAACCGCAAGCGCCAGTAGACCAGCCCCCATTGGAGGAATGAAAGCAGGATGGCAGCGGCGATCAGTTGTAAAGAAACCTGGGTAATCCAGGGAGTCGGCATCTTGAGGATTTTCCCTAGCGAGTACCAAATGATCAGCGCCCAAGGCTCAACAAATGCGACTGCCATCCAGAGCCAAATAAATAGATAGAGCGGGATGATGCGCCCAAAAGTGGCGTACAGATTTTTGGTAAAGCCTTCTAATACCTGTCGTCTGTGACGGTACATGCGGCAGCTTACCTGGGGAGTGGCATCTACCATGCGCCACCGGATTCCTAACCGGGCAGCCCGGCGGGCGAGTGCAATATCGTCCACGGGATCAGCCCGCACTGCTGCATGTCCACCGATTTGTTGATAAGCTTGGCGGGTAAAAAGGATATACTGCCCGTTAGCCAGCGCCAGCAGCGGTAACCGAACGGAATGGGCGATTAAGAATGGAAAAACCGAGAATATACTCCAGCTCATCACAGGAACCGCCAGCTTTTCGGTCCAGGAAGAGACCTCCTGGTGGACCAGGGCACTCAGCATCCCGGCTTTTTCCTGTTGTAAGGCAGAGACTGCCTGGGAGAGCGCCTGGGGTTTGTGGCGGGTATCTGCATCGGTAAATAAGAGCAAATCCCCATCGGAAGCTTCGCCGAGCTGCTGGCAAGCCCAGTGTTTTCCAAGCCAGCCGGATGGAAGCGTCTGTCCGCTGAGTACCGTTAGCTGAGAGTGCTCCCGGGCAATCTCATCCAGTATTGGTCGAGTCCGGTCCGTTGAGTGATCGTCCAGGACGACGATTTGGTAATCGGGGTAATCCTGCGCCAGCAGTGATCGAATGCAGGATTCGATATTGTCTTGCTCATCCCTGGCAGGTACCAGGATTGAAACGCGGTAAATGCCCTTGGGTGGCTGCTGCTTGCCGAGGCGGCGCAGAACCAGCAAATTGCTGGTTGCGATCAGTAACAACAGCGTGACAAAGTAGACAATCCCTTCGAGATGGTCGGTCAGCATGAGTATTGGGGTAAATCTATGAACTCTGCCTTTAGTAGATCATTCACTGGAGATGCCAGCTTTGGTGGATCTTAAGTGTCGCTTTGGCGTAAGCGATTAAATCCGGTAAATAATCCCGTTTGTTGTCAGCATTTACGTTTTCCGGGACCGACCAGGGGGAGCTGAAAGTCAGGCGAGGCTGCAGCTCGTATTTACTAGGGTTGAACAGCATCTGACCGACTTGGATGAACTCCGCCAGTTTCTGCCGGCGCCAGCTTTTCTGCAAGCGGGTGATCGGATGATGCAACGCTTGCGGAGCCAGCAACCCGCTGGTAATGGCGACAACCACCTTTGTCTGTGGAACGCGACGCAACAGGATATCCAGGCTGGGCGACCAAAGGTCCAGCGCCTGCTCTGCTCCGGGGAGCACGTCCGGATCTGGATCAAGTTTCCCGGTGGCTAAGATAAAGACGGCAGAGCCCTCTTGCAGCCGCCGCACCATCGAGCGAATTGCCAGCATGCGCTCATGTTTGTCACCGGGTGCATAGATCAAGTGCGGTGATACATTCGGAAGCGAGTGGGTCAACGGCACACCAGAGACAACTAAATAGATATCCTGCCGAGGTAGATTGGCGATCACACACAACCCATCGAACGAACCCGGATGGTTGCCGGCGATCAAAAGCGGTCCTTGGACCGGGATATTTTCAACGCCGCAAACCTGTACGCTCAAGCCAAAGTGATCCAGGGCATCGCTGGCAGCGGCGGGAAATCCATCCTGGGCCATGACTTGATCCAGGCGGGCAGCGATACTGGCAAAACGACCGGCGGGTTTATAGAACAATGGACCGGCCAACCGGCGCAACCAGCCTTGCCCGGAAATACCGGCGGCAATAAAGATTTCATCGATCAGGTTTTCGCGAAGCTCAGGGATGGAAACTGACGATGATGGATTGGCGGGTTGCATGGATCGATTATATCTGGACAATTAAAAAATGGGCAGGACTGCCTGCCCAGGATGTTTGCTCCCAAGAACTTCTCACAGATAATCCAGGATTACCCCGGTTATCTGGCGTGTATCCAGCCGATGTTCACCGGGTTGGGCGATATCCCCTGTGCGGTAGCCGTTGGCTAGCGCCTTGCTGACGGCTCCTTCAATCTGCTGGGCCTGCATTTCCAGCCCAAGCGAGTGGCGCAGCAGCATGGCAGCCGAAAGGATCGTACCGATCGGGTTGGCGATCCCTTGACCGGCAATATCGGGTGCCGATCCATGAATGGGCTCATATAAACCGCGCGCTTTTCCCAACCGGTTGTACGCCGATCCCAGCGAGGCCGATGGCATATTCCCCATCGAGCCGGAGAGCACCGATGCCTCATCGGTCAGGATATCGCCGAACATATTTTCGGTCAAGATCACATCAAAGGAGGCCGGGCGGGTGATCAGGAACATGGAGGCTGCATCGACCAGGATATGCTCCAGTTGAATATCGGGGTATTCCTGCGAGATACGGGTGACAGTTTGCCGCCACAACCGGGAGCACTCTAAAACATTGGCTTTATCCACCGAGGTAAGTTTTTTGCGGCGCTGGCGTGCCAGTTCGAAAGCCACGCGCGCCACCCTCTCGATCTCGTTTACCGTATAGCTCATGGTGTCGACCGCCTGCTCCTGGCCTTCGAAGGTCCGGCGCAGCCGCGGCTGTCCAAAGTAAATCCCGCCGGTCAGCTCGCGCACCACCACCAGATCGACACCCTGCAAACGCTCCGGTCGCAACGGTGAAGAACCGAGCAGCGCCGGGTGGGGTTGCACCGGGCGCAGGTTGGCAAATAAATCCAATCCTTTACGCAGGCCGAGCAAACCCTGTTCCGGCCGGACAGAAGCAGTCGGGTCATCCCATTTTGGTCCGCCGACTGCACCTAATAGGACTGCATCCGCTGCCAGACAGGCATGCAAGGTGGTATCCGGCAATGCTGTACCATAGGCGTCGATAGCCTGCCCACCAATCGGATAGGTTTCGCAGTGTAAGACCAGCTCGCAACCCTGGGCGACAGCATCCAGGACGGCACAGGCAGCTTCAACGACCTCCGGACCAATGCCATCACCGGGCAATAGGGCGATGTATGCATCCATCTTGATTCTCAGTCGTGCCCGTTGCCGTTCAATAGAGCATATTCCATGCTGTCCGCCAGGGCTCGCCAGCTGGCCTCGATAATATTCGTGCTGGCACCCACCGTGCTCCAGCGCTCCTTGCCGTTTTGGGTATCGATCAAGACGCGCACGATGGCCTCGGTGCCGTTCTCGCTGTCCAGGATGCGCACTTTGTAATCAGACAGGTGCACTTTCGCCAAAGACGGGTAAACACCCTCCAGCGCTTTTCGCAGGGCGCCATCCAG